>CAYPMU010000129.1:0-3802 GCA_964411975.1 uncultured Gammaproteobacteria bacterium
AATATGGCCAGCTGGTGCGAGACGCGGGAGATCGGCGCCTCCAGGATCTCGGCGATCTCGCTCACCGTCAGGCCGCCGGGGTAGCTGCGCAGCGCGGTCATGATCTTGAAGCGCGGCTGGCTGCAGAACACCCGGACGCGCTTGACGGTCTTGATGAAAACGTCACTGCGGAACCGGCGCTGTATTTCGCGCACGTCCTTTAACGTGATCATAACGCGTGAAAAAAATAGGGGTTAAATACGGTCCTCGCGACGTCATTTGGGCGACATCAAGCGAATTAACAAGAGTATAAAATAAACTAATATATTTATCAAGTATATATGAGAATAAATGAATAATGCGGCCGGCGGCGCGCCGGACGTCAGTGCACATCCCCTGTCAGCCTCAATTCCTGGCCGCATAATAAATTTCCCCGGGCTAACACCCGGGGGTTCGCAGTCAAATAAAAATAGCCTGCTCTGCTCGGGGGCTTGGAATCGAACCAAGATAAGCAGCTCCAAAGGCTGCGGTCCTACCTTTAGACGACCCCCGAGCAGAACAGGTTATGTAAATGACGATCCTACCTTTAGACGATCCCAGGACTTTGCGGACGTTTTGCGCCCAATAAATGGTCCAAGTTATTTCGGCCCTGGCCTGTTTTTAAATATCTTTCCCTCCTTACGGCTTCAGACCTTGTTTCAAATTTCTCCGTATATGCCATTTTCCAGGGGCGATGTCCTTTTGTAAAACGATGATCACCTTTGTTGTGCCGTCGCAATCGCTCACCGGCGTCACTGCCGCTGCCGACGTATCTGATCCCGTCCGACTCGCTGATCAACACGTAGACAAAATATCCCATAAACAGCTCCCTCGCCAAAGGCGAGTCCGCCTGTGGCGGAAAAGGCTGCGGTCCTGCTTGTCCGCCTCTGGCGGGCCTTTAGACGACCCCCGAATGGCGCTCATAACCATGATCTTTCGACCTAAAATGGTCGAAAAAACAGGTTATTCGCTCTGGATGTCGTTCCGAAAGATTAATGACTCCCCTCTCCGGCGTCAAGCGTCAACGCTTCGGCGGTTCGGGGAACATGCCGCTGGTGGCGGTCAGGACGCGGCTCAACTCGCTGTCATAAGCAAAACCGCCGTCATGCCAGCCATACACATCCACCGACATGACCCGCCCGGCCCCCAGGTCGCCGGTCTCGAAATACGTGGTCCTCAGCATGACCTCCGCCAGGCCGTCGCCGTTGATGTCCTGCAGTTCCATGGTCGCCGCGCCCGCGTTCCCGGACAGCTGTCCGGTCATGAAGAACGCCGGCCGTTCCCGACCCTCGCTGTCGCGCAGGGTGACGAACTCCAGGTCATTGCCGGCGCGAAGCGCGAAGAAAACGCCGTCCGAAGAATCGCCGAGCGGCGACCTGATGACGATGATCCACGGCTGATCCTTGCCCAGGGATTCGACGTTCAGCTTCGGCGGCCTGGCCGTCGCGCCGCGGCCGTCGCCGCCGGTGAACAGACGATTGGCGACCGTGACGTAACGCTGCCGGGCGTCATCCCAGACGACCAGGGCCACGCCGGACTGCGATCCCAGCGAATAACCCACGGCGTAGGCCGGCCGCCGGGCGTCCGGCAGCAGCGAGACCGAATCTTCGGCGATCAAAGTCCCGGCGGGCAGCAGGCGCTCGAACATCGGCAGGCCGGTCATCGGCCCGATGAAGGTCTCGTGCGGAGGCAGGCTGACGCGGACGAACAGCACCACGAGGAAGATCGAAAAGGACAAACTCAGCAGCAACAGCAGCGTCTGGGTGCCGGAAAGGCGGATCTTGGCTGTTTTTTTAGGCATACGTCAATCGCGCAGATAACGGCCGGTGGCCATTTTAGTCGTGAAGAAAGACATCAAAGCGACGGCGATGAACTGGGTGCCGAAAATATTCAGGAAATTCTGGTTGTAGAAACCGATCAGGTCGACGGAGTCGGTGCCGAAAAAACGCTGGATGAACGGCTGCAGGAAATTCATGGCCGGATAGATCATGGCCAAGGTCAGCCCCAGGGACAAGAAGGCCCAGATCAGGGCTTCCACGTAGAACGGGCCGCGGATGAAGCCGTTGGAAGCGCCCACCAGGCGCATGATGCGGATCTCGTCGCGATGCGTGTAAATGGAAACGCGGATGGTGTTGAAAACGATGAGCAGGGTGATCAGGCCGAAGATCAGGCTGGCGCCGAAGCCGAACCACTCGATCTTGCGGGAAATGGACTCGATCCGGTCGATCATCAGCCGGCGGTCGTCGAAATCCTTTTCCTCGATCAGTTCGTTGAAGCCGGGCGCCTCCAGGGCCGACATGATCTTGGGATAGTTCTCGATGTCCCGGGCCTTGATGATCAGGGTCGAACCGAAAGGGTTCACTCCGACCTCGCCCAGCGACTTGATCACCAGCTCGTCCTTCTTGTACATGTCCGAGAACATCTCCAGCGACCTGGCCGGCGACACGTATTCCACGTCCCGGACCTCGGGCAGGCTGAGCAGCGTGATCTTGACGGTCTGCACCCGGTTCTCCTCGATCTCCGGCCGGAAGTGGACGCTGACGTCGATCTTGGACTTCACCGTCGACAAAGCCACCTTGCCCAGGACGTTCACGGCCAGGAGCATGTTCACCGAGACCAGCGTCAGGACCAGGACGCTGACCGTGGCGATGGACAGCCAGAAATTCCGGGAGAAATCCTGGAAAGCGAACTTCACCACGCGCAGATGGGAGACCAGGCTCATATGACGTATTTCCCTTCTTCCTGATCGGAAACGATCATGCCCCGGTCGATGGTGATGACGCGGCGATGCAGTTCGTTGACCACTTCGCGGTTATGCGTCACCAGCACGATGGTCGTGCCGAACTCGTTGATCTTCTTGAGCAGGTCGATGATCTCGCGGGTGTTCAGCGAGTCGAGATTGCCGGTCGGCTCGTCGGCCACGATGATCTTGGGCCGGTGGACCAGGGCGCGGGCGATGACGACGCGCTGTTGCTCGCCGCCGGAGATCTGTCGGGGGTAGCGGTCGGCCTTGTCCAGCAGACCGACGATCTTCAGGGCCTGGGGGACGATGTTCCTGATCTTCTTGGCGCTGGCGCCGCAGACCTCCAGGGCGAAGGCCACGTTCTCATAAACGGTCTTCTTCGGCAGCAGCTTGAAATCCTGGAAGACCACGCCGATCTGCCGCCGCAGCAGGGGTATCTCCGAGGCCCGGATGGCGGAAATGTCCCAGCCGCCGATGATTATCTGACCCTTGGTCGGCCTCTCTTCGGCTATCAGCAGTTTGGCCAGGGTCGTCTTGCCCGTACCGCTCTGACCGACGATGGAAACGAATTCGCCGGGCTTGATATGCAAATTCACGTTCTTTAAGCCAACGACGTCCGCAGGGTAGGTTTTAGTGACGTTTTTTAAGCGTATCATGACCGGCAACCTTGATAGTATTGCTCCCTTCAGTATATAATAGTTCAGTCATTTGAAAAAGCCCTTGATTTCCGCCTAAAAAGAGCTCAGTGGGGAAAAGTCAGCCGCGCCAGGCGGGTATAGTATCCCGCCGTTGGCGGGACCCCGCCCTCTCTGAAATAGATTTAGGAGGCGGGGCAATGGCAGCATGCGACCTTCCCAAGGTTGAGACACGGGTCCCTGCCGGTGGTCCTGCCGGAGACTCCGTCAGACAGCGCGTTCACCGGGCGGGTATAGTACAATGGCAGTATGCGACCTTCCCAAGGTTGAGACACGGGTTCGATTCCCGTTACCCGCTCCATAATAAATACAACGATCATCGGGCGAGGCATGCTTTTTGCCTGAC
>CAYPMU010000130.1:0-3385 GCA_964411975.1 uncultured Gammaproteobacteria bacterium
ATAACCGGCGTCCGCCAGTACGACTTTTTGTTACTTTTGACCGCCCATTCCGTTATATAAGGCAGGAATTCCGGCGCTTCTGGACTCCCGACAAATGAAGTATCATTCAGGGATGGCGATCGGCCGTCCGTTCGCGAATACGCCTATGTTATCGGAAAGACAGCGCCTGTCGCCGCTTCACCTGCCTTTCGGCCTGGGTCTGATCATGCTGGTCAGCGCCGGCGCCTGGGTCCTGGACAGGTTATTGGGATAAGTCATCACGCGCATTTATGGCCATGACCGTCGGCGAAGAAAAGGATCTGATCGTCAGGTCGCAGTCCGGAGACCAGGAGGCCTTCGGCGTCATTTATGACGCCCATGTCCGCAAGATCCATGATTTCATCTATTTCCGGGTGCATCATCGCGAGACGGCGCAGGACCTGACCTCGGAGACTTTCCTGAAGGCGGTCAGGAGCATCAGCGGCTTCGATCCGGGGAAAGGGTCGATATCCTCCTGGCTGTACCGCATCGCCCGCAACACGGTCATCGACCATTATCGGACGCGGCACGCCGCGTCGGACATCGCCGACGCCTGGGACCTGGCCGCCGGCAGCGACGCCGGAGCCGACATCGACGCCCTGATGAAGATCGAGAGCGTCCGCCGGGAGATGAAGAAGCTCTCGGGGGAGCAGCGCGAGGTGGTCATCATGCGCGTTTGGCACGAACTGAGTTACCGGGAGATCGCCGCCATCATGGGCAAGAGCGAGGCCAGCTGCAAGATGGCTTTTTCCCGTTCGCTAAAACAACTTCGCGCCGGTTTGCCGCTGGCCGCTTTCATCGCCTTATTCATCACCAGCATATGAATCAACATATCTCCGAGATATTGCAGGACCTTTACCGTCTCGATCCCGAACTGAAGAAGAGCGAGACGCAGCTCGTGCCGATAATCGAAAAATTGCTTGCCGCCCGGCCGGATACCGGCTTTGACGACAAATTCCGGACCGAACTCCGGGCCAAGGTCTTGGCCGAACTGGGGGAACGGGCCGCGGCCGGGCCGCCGGCCTGGAAAGCCGCCTTCAACGCGCTGTTCGGCGCGCCGCGGGCCGTCTTCGCCGTCGGCGGCGCCGCTTTGGGAGTACTGCTCATGATCGCGTTGTTCAGCCCGTCCCGGCCGATCTTGCCCGGCGCGCCGACCGACGGAGGCGATCTGGGTTTGGGATCGGGCAGTGCCGTCATTCAGCTCGGCCTCGGTCCCAAGATAACCGCCGCCGGCAGGCACGCCTTCGGTTCGCTGGCCGCGGGGGTTTCCGGCGAGTCGGCCGCCGGACGGGACGGCAGCGACGCCGCCAAGATGGCGGCTCCGGGCGCCGCGCCCCGGCCGGTGTCCGACACGGCCGTTGCCGCGGCCGCGCCGCCTCTGGGTCTCGGCGGAGGCGGCGGCATGGCCGGCTTGCCCGCTCCGGACACGATGCCCTCCAGGTACCAGCCGCCCGTGGGCTATGACTTCAAATATCCCGGGCAGCTCGATCTGTCCGCGTCCGAGGTCGAAGTGCTCATGCGCGAGAAAAGCTTCGATTCCAAATTGCTGGCCGCCATGGTCGGACGGGTGGACCTGGGACTGATGGATCTGAGCCGGCTGAACGACCTGAACGTCCAGAACATCACCCTGGTCGAGGACAAGGAATTCGGCTACTGGGTCAACGTCAACTTCGACGACGGTTCGGTCAATATCAGCCAGAACTGGCAGCGTTGGCCGCAGCCTTACGCCGCCTGCGCCCCCGGCGCCGAGTGCCTGCCGCCGCGCCTGCAGTTGGCCGACATCCCGGCCGATGAAGAGCTGATCCGTATCGCCGCCGATTTCGTCAGCGAGATGGGCATTTCGACGGAGAGTTACGGCCAGCCGCGCGTCGACAACAGTTGGCGGTATTACTACGAGACCGCGGAGAACAAGGCCGACTACTGGTTCCCGGACCAGCTGACCGTCGAGTATCCGCTGTTGATCAACGGGATGAAGGTCTATAACGGCGACGGCCGGACGGTCGGCATGATGGTCGGCGTCGATGTCCGCAACAGGCGCGCGGCCAATATTTCGCCCATCTATGTCCAGAAATACGTCAGCTCGGCCTATGACGCCGTGACCGACGCGGCTCTGGTGTCGGAACTCATCGCCAAAGGAGGCGTCCAGCAGATGTATTCCGAGGGCGCCGACAAGATGGTCACCCTGGAGTTGGCCGAGCCGGAAAGAGCTTTCTATTCGCACTGGATCTACGCCAACGGGCGTTCGGAGAACGTCCTGGTGCCGGCCCTGGTCTTCCCCATCAAGGACAAGCCGCAGGACGGGTCGGTCTGGCTGGAGAAGGTCGTCGTGCCGCTGGCGCGGGATGTGCTGGTGCAGAATGTCGGCGTTTATCCCGTATTGATGATGAAAGACGGGGCGGTCGGAACGGCCGCGCCCGAGACCGCGTCGTCCGCCCCGGCCGACCTGGAAGGCCGCACCGATCCGTTGAGATAAAGAGTGATCGCAGCCGCCGGAGCAGAACGCTCCGGCGGTTTTTTGACTCGGTCAAAATTATTTATCCGATAAAAAAACCCCGTTCAGTGCGAACGAGGCGGGCCGGGCCGGTCCGGCCTCAGGCCAGCTCCAGGCTGGCGTTGATCAGGTCGAAGTCGGCCAGCTGGCCGTCTTCGTCGTCCGTCGGCCAGAGGCCGATGGTGACCACGTAGACCGGCTGTCCTTCGACTATCTTCTTGACCATGATCTTGCCGGTGTTCATGCCGTCGGCGCTGACGTAGGTGAATTCGCCGCCGGCGCCGTTCTCTTCGATGGGCGAGATCAGGTTGCCCTGGGACCGGTTGCCATTGGCGACGACCTTGAGCAGGTCCAGGGACCGGATGAAGCCGGGCAGCCGCAGCGGCACGATGAACATCATGGCCTTGGTCGCCGGGTTGTGCAGCAGGACGGCGGTGCGGTGCGGCGATCCCGGCAGGATGTCGTCGGGTGATACGTCCACCTTTTCCTGCCAGCCCTCGACTTTTTTCCAGCCGGTCGGCAGGCTGTATTTCAGCGTCAGACCCATGTTCTTGTCCTCCGTGGGTTGAAAGAGCGGACGGAGCCGCAAAGGTCATCTAAAAGGAGCTGCGGGCACCTTAACACAAAGCGTTTTATTTTTCATCCCCCTTCGCGGGGGATCGCGGACTTCCGGCCGCGGAGGAACTGGCGCGGGTATCCGGGTCCCGCAATAGTGAGGGTCAAGATATATGCTTTAGGGGATCGATAAGGCGGGAGATCATCGGATACCACGGGCTTCAGCCCGGGGAAGCCTCATCTTCCAGTCGCGTGAACAGCTCGTCCAGCCGTTTGGCGCTCTCGGTCCAGGTGAAAAGGCCGGCGCGGGCCAGGCCCCGC
>CAYPMU010000130.1:3395-3749 GCA_964411975.1 uncultured Gammaproteobacteria bacterium
CGTCCGGGACAATCCCGGTTCTTCCAGCACCGCCTGCATGGCATCGGCGATCTCGGCGCTGTCATGGGGATCGACCAGCAGGCCGGCGTCGCCGACGACCTCGCCCAGGGAGGCGGCCTGACTGACGATGACCGGCGTGCCGCAGGCCATGGCTTCGAGCGGCGGCATGCCGAAACCCTCGTAGAAAGACGGATAGACCAGAGCCGCCGCCGCCGAATACAGCGCCGGCTTGTCGGCGTCCTCGACGTAATCCAGGAATTTAATGCGTGCCGCAGCCGCCGATCGCGCAGCCTGGCGGAAGATGTCGCGATAGAGCCAGCCGCGGCCGCCGGCGATGACCAACTGCGTCCGGCC
>CAYPMU010000131.1:0-3726 GCA_964411975.1 uncultured Gammaproteobacteria bacterium
AGGGACAGGGCGAATACCACAGGTCGTCGGCCCAGCAGCCGTCGGCGTAAAGGTAGACGTAGTCGGGCTGGAGCGAGGGCGGGCCGTAGGAGTAGGCGCCGGTTAGGGCGCAGCCGGACAGGCCGGCGGCCGCCGCCAGGACAAGGAACGCGGGTCGGAGCGATCTCATTTTGGACCTCCTTGGCCGACAGGGTAGCATCCCGGACGGAAATTACAAGCCCGGCCTCTTTCCGCCGTTTCGGTAAAAAAACAGGGAGTCCGTCGCGGGACTCCCTGGAAGATCTGATAAAGAACCGTCGGCGTAGTTAACCCTTGGCGCCGGACTTGGCGCCGGCTTTGGCCGTATCCGTCCGGCCGGCGTCCTGCGCGGCTTCGGCGTCGAGGCCACCGCGGTCGCCGACGAGGATGGCGTTCTGGATCTGGCTCATCAGCTCGCCCAGCGCGCCCGGGTTGTTGTTCATGAAGACCGTGTTGGACTTGGACGACGCCCCGATGTCCTTCATGGTGTCGAGGAACTGGGTCATCATCACCAGCGTCATCACGTCCTTGGCCGTGGCCTCGTGGACCACTTCCTGGAACTGGGACACCGACTCGCGCAGGCCTTCGACGATGGCCTTGCGCTGGTCGGCGATGCCCTTGCCCTGGAGCGCCTTGCTCTGGGCTTCGGCTTCGGCCTGCTTGACCTTGAGGATCTTGTCGGCCTCGCCCTTCTCGTTGGCGGCGACGCGCTGGCGCTGGGCAGCGTTGATGTCGTTCATCGCGTCTTTGACCTTGGAGTCGGGGTCGATGTCGGTCACCGGCGCTTTGAGGATGCCGTAGCCGAAATCGTCCATGGCTTCGGCCAGCTCGCTCTTGACCGCGTTGGCCACGTCGTCCTTCTTCTCGAAGACCTCGTCCAGCTTCATCTTGGGCACCTGGGCCCGGACGACGTCGTAGACGTAGGACTCGATCTGTTTTCCGGCGTGGCTCAGCTTGTAGAACGCCTCGTAGACCTTGTCTTCGAGGATGAAGTACTGCACGGCGACCTTGACCTTGACGAAGACGTTGTCCTGCGTCTTGGTCTCGACCTCGACGGTCATCTGCTTGACGCGCAGGTCGACCGCGCCGCTGACCCATTCGAGCCAGGGCGTCTTGAAGTTGAGGCCGGGCTTGGCCACGCGGGCGAACTTGCCGAAGCGCGTGACGATGGCCACCGACTGCTGGGCGACCGTGAAGAAGGTCATGAAGAGGGTGATGAGGCCTAAGAGGCCGACGACTCCGAGGACCACGTACAGCACGATGCCTTCCATTGTCTTCTCCTGTCTGACGTTCGGTTTCAAGGAACGGAACCATTCCGTGCCTGGCGAACAAGGTCGGGGAACGGAAGTCGGTTATCCTATGTTTTAAGTTCGGGAATGTCAAGATATGGCTGATTTCGGACAACCCCGCCGGTCCGGACCGGCCGTGTGGCGACAAAAAACGGAGCGTCGGGGGCTCCGTCCGTCCGGCCATCGGCCGGTTTCAAAGGAATTTTTTAACGTCGGAAAGCGCTTTGCCGGCCAGCCAGGAGTTGGCCGACCAAGCTTCCTGGCTGACGTCGCGGCCGAACCAGGGCGGGGGAGCGAACGTCTGACGGCTGGCTTCGTCCGGAAATTCGACCTCGACCATGACCAGTCCCTCCAGGCCGCCGCGGAAGACGTCGATCTCGGCCTGGAGACCGCCGGCCAGCGGCAGGTAGTGGCGCGTTTTGGCCAGGCCGCGGACCGCCAGCGGCCGCAGCTTCGAGAATTCTTCCTCGTTCAGCGGGATGGTCAACTCTTCCTTGCGGGACATGTCCGCCGGATCGACATCCAGTTTTTTAGTCAACTCGAACGCGTCGGCGATGCGCCGCAGGCGCAGCGGCGCGGGGCCGGATGAAAGGTAGAACTGTTCGATCTCTTTTCGCGCGGTCCGGTCAAGGTCGGGGAGTTCCCGGACCAGGAAGGACAACTCATTCTCCAACATAGCCCGGATCAGGGGACGGAATTGACCGGAGCGCCGGTCGCGGCGTTCAACGGGCCGGCGTTGACATTGGAGTTGACGCTCTCGCCGATATCCTTGCTGACGTTCCAAAGTGCCGCGAGGACGCCTTTGGTCACCTGCCACAGCTTCAGAAAGACGTTCCTGATCGGCGGCCAGGCTTTGGACCAGGCCAGACCCCAGAATCCTGTCACGGCGCCGCCGACCTGGACGTCCGCGGCGTCCTCCGCGCCGGCGGGACCTCCGTCGGCCGGGTCCGCGGCCGGGACGGTTTCGGCGTCGCCGCTGTTCTGCTGTCCCTGGGCCGGCTCATCGGGCGCGGCCTGCGCGCCGGCGGGAGCCATCCAGGCGGCGCCGAGCGATGCCAGCAGGAGCAGCGCGGCGCCGGCCAGCACGTACGGGGCGACCCGTTTTTTTCGGAACTCGGGACACAGCTGGTCCATATGTTTGCCGCTCGTGGCGGCGGTCATCGCCGCTCAGCGCGCGGCGTTGGTATTAAGGCCCGGCGGGGTGGGCGGATGCAGACCGTATTTAGCCGTTTTAAGGTCGATCTCGGCCCGGCGGTAGGCCTCGATCTGGCCGGAACCGAGCGGTTCGAAACCGCGGAGAAGTTCGTCGGAATCAGTATGGCCGTCGTGGTCGGTATCCGCCAGCCGCGGGTCGGTGCTGAAAACGCGCAGTTCGTCTCCGTCGGCCAGTCCGTCCCGGTCCATGTCCGGGTCGCCGCCGTCCAGGCTCCGGCTCTGCTCGTAGATGTCGGCTAGTCCGTCCCTATCCGAGTCTTTGAGTTGGCCGCCTTTGACCAGCGGGTCAAAACCGGAATAGATCTCGTCGCCGTCGGTGAATCCGTCGTCATCGCTGTCCGGATCCAGCGGGTCGGTCAGGAATACCCGCGCCTCCTCCCGGTCCGTCAATCCGTCGGCGTCGGAATCGGCCTTCTCCGGATCGGTCCCCAGCGTCCTCTCGGTCTCGTCGGGCAAGCCGTCGGTGTCCGCGTCCGCTGCCGGCGGCTCGGCGGCCTGCGGCTCGGCCGCGGCCGGCGCCTGCGGTTCCCGCGCTTGCTCCGGTATGTCCAGGCCCTTTGGCGACAGCTGGTGGCTGCCGGGGACGAGCAACAGTACGCCCTGCTCCAGCACGAAAGTGACCTTATAAGCGGTCGAGGTCCGGACGTAGTCGTAAGGCTCGCCGCTGAGGGGATCGACCGGTATCTTCTCCAGATATTTCGGGACCAGGTCTGACAGCGCGTCGGGATAGGAACTCCGGGCGAACAAGTAGGAATTGAGGGCGATGCGCAGCACGTTCATGGCGCGATACCGTTCCCAGTCGCGGTCTTCCGCGGTCATGCCGTTCTGGCCGGCCTGCGCCGGAGAATTTACCGGCGGCGCGACCGTACCGGTCACGTCGCCCGGCCTTTTTTGGGACAGGAAGAACGGGATCGCCGCCGCGGCCGCGACGGCCAGGAGCGTGATCGTCACTCCGGCGCCGGCAATGCGGCTATAGCGCCGGGCCGAGGCCGCCCCGGCAGGTTCTTTGCCGTTGGCCGTGCCCAGCGCGTCCTCAAAGAATATTTGCAGAAATATCAGCGGCAGCGGCGCCAGGACGGCCGCGGCGATCAGAGGCAGGGATAGGAGCACAACCCACTTCAATGGCAGACCGGCCAAGGTCGGCAGGGCCGGCAGCAGCCCGGTCAGGGCATAGGTCAGGCCGAAGACCGCCGCGATCAGCGCC
>CAYPMU010000132.1:0-3586 GCA_964411975.1 uncultured Gammaproteobacteria bacterium
GTCCGGAGCGAGGCCGGGCGGGAAATAAGGCCGGAACGGCGGCCGGACCGTCCCCCGGCCCGCCGGGGCATGCCGGTCCTGATAGTCCCCAGCCCAGCCTATATTTAACCTAAAAATAGTGTTATCATGTTGACGTATGCCCCTGGTCGGTCAGGCGTTTATTTTTGGCTTCGGCGCCGTTATCGGCAGTTTTTTGAATGCCGTTCTTTGGCGCCTGCGGACCAGAGAGAGCTTTGTTTTCGGACGATCATATTGTCCGCACTGCCGACATGAGCTGGCGGCCGTGGACCTGGTGCCGATCATCAGTTTCATCCTGCTCGGCGGCCGCTGCCGTTACTGCCGCAAGACCATCTGCCCGTCCTATCTCCTCATCGAGGCCGCCGTCGGAACGTTGTTCCTGCTGGCCGCGCTGAACCTCACCGGGATGGCCGGCGAGCTGGATTGGCGGCTCTTGTCGCGGCTGCTGCTGGACTGGTATCTGATCGCCGTTTTCGTGCTGGTCTTCGTGTACGACCTCCGGTACATGCTGATCCTGCCTTCGGTGGTGCTGCCGGCCGCGGTCGTGGCTTTCGTCGGCAATATCGTACTCGGTTTCGGCTGGAGTTCGCTGGTCCTGGGAATGGCTTTGACCGCCGGTTTCTTTTATCTGCAGCTTATCCTGTCGCGCGGCCGCTGGATCGGCGGCGGCGACGTGTACCTGGGTCTCCTGATCGGCGCCGCGCTGGGTTGGAGCTCGTCGCTGCTGGCTCTCTTTTTGTCTTATGTCTCCGGGGCTTTCATCGGACTGGCCCTGATCGCTTCCCGCCGGATGAACTTGAAAAGCCAGGTGCCTTTCGGCACGTTCCTGTCGGCGGCGGCGATCCTCAGCCTGCTTTACGGCGACCGGATCTTGTCCTGGTATTTGAGTCTGACATTATGACGCGTTCTCGCGGTTTTACCCTGATCGAAATGCTGATATCTTTGGGTATTTTCGCCGTCATCACCGGCGTGGTCATGGCCAATTTCCGGGTCGGCAGCCAGGGCGATGAGCTCCGTTCGTCCAGCCAGCTGGTGGCCGCTTCCCTCCGGCGGGTGCAGACCGCGGCCCTGGCCGGGCAGACCGCCAGGTTCTGCCGCGACGCCGCGGGCAACGGCGGCGGGATATGCCTCAGCGACGCCGACTGTCCCGGCACCGCCTGCGTCAACGACGTGCCGCGCGGCGGCTACGGCCTTCATTTCGACACCGCCGAACCCGGCAACCGGGTGATGGTCACCTTCGCCGACACGAACAATGACGGACTGTACCAGGCCGCGGAGGAGACCCGCCGCGATAACGTGTCGCCCGAGATCTTTGTCAGCGTCATCGGCGTGACGCCGACCGTCATGGGCACCGTCCTCGACGTCGCTTTCGTGCCGCCGCGTCCGACCGTCCGTTTCAACGGCGGCGCGTCTCCGGACCTGGTGGCCAGCATCGTCCTGCGGCACCGTTCGACCCTGCAGACCAAAGAGGTCACCGTCAATTCCATATCCGGACGGGTCAGCGCCGATTGACGCCATATCGCCATGATCAAGACCATGAACAACCGAACGGTCCGGACCCGCGGCCTGGGACAAAGCATGATGGAGGCGATCATCGCCTGCGGCATCATCACCACGGCCGTCTCTTCCGCGCTGACCCTGGTCCAGGCCTCGATCAGCGCTGAAAAGACCAGCGAGATGTCCATCGTCGCCGTCAATCTGGCGCGCGAGGGGTTGGAAGTCGTCCGGGCCATGCGGGATTCCAATTGGCTGGCCGACGTCGAATGGGACCAGGGGCTGCACGGGGATTCGTCCGACTACACGGCCATACCGGTCTTCGCGCCCGAAGCCAACGCCTGGTCGCTGAATTTCGACGCCAACGCCATCGGCGAACCGATGACCCGCGTTTACCGTTACGGTACCGGGAGCGGGGCCGCCGCCGTCGGTCTTTTCGTCCAGGCCGCCGAACCGCCGTTCGGTACCGTCGCCACGCCGTTCTACCGCCTGGTAACGGTCGACGCCATCTGCGACGTTTCCGGGCCGCCGTACGAGGCGGTGGAGAGCGGCACGGAGTGCGCCGGCGATAAGGTCGGCGTTCGCGTCCGCTCCGTCGTCCAGTTCAAGATCGGCGACCGGCCCCGCAGCCTCGAGGTCGAAGAGACGCTTTATAATTGGCGCTGACCGAAATGCTCATCCACCATCATCGGACCAGGAGCGGCAGATCCGGCTTTTCCCTGATGGAAATGCTCGTGGTTTTGGGAATTTTTTCGACGGTCATGACCGCGGCCACCGACATTTTCGTGCTTTCCAGCCGTTCGCAGCGCAAGGTCTACGCCCTGGAGCGCGCCCAGGCCGACGCCCGGTTCACCATGGAGACCATGGCCCGGGAGATACGGACCGGGACCATTGACTATTCGTATTACGGCCCGGACCTGCCCGCCGGGCCGGTCGAGACCCTGGCCGTGATCGACAGCGCCGGCAAGAATATCCGTTTCCACAAGAGCGACGATCCGGCCGACTGCGCCGACGCCAACAGCACGCCCTGCCTGCTGGTCTCGCTCGACGACGGCCGAACGGCGTCCATTACGCCCAAGGGCGTCAAGCTGTTCAACGCGGCCTTTTATCTGCTGCCCAAGGCCGACCCGCTGGAGTTCAATACCGATACCGGCCTGTTCAGCTCCGACATCCAGCCCCACGTTACCATCGTGCTGATCATGGAGAGCGTGGTCAGGGACTTGCGCGATAAATCGGTGGTATATCTTCAGTCCACGGTGGTGAACCGCGGCTATAAGCGTTGAGCCTATGACCTGGACCGACCGGACAACCCGAGCGACCGGAGTCAGCCGCCGCGGCACCGTGCTGCTGTTGTCGTTGCTGGTCCTGTCCTCCATCACCATGGCCTCGTCCGGGCTGGCCACGCTGATCATGAGTTCGTTGCAGCAGACCAGGACCATCGATTCGTCGATCATCGCCTATTACGCCGCCGAGAGCGCCGCCGAGGAGGCTATCTTCGCCGTCCGCAAGACCTTCCTGGAACCGGGCTGGGACGCGGCCCTGACCGTCGCCGACCCTCCCCAGACGCTGAATAACGGCGCTTCCTGGACCCGGGCCGTGGCCGGCAAGGAGCGGACCATCTCCGCCGACATCCCGCGGGACGGCTTCCTCGAGCTGGCGCTATACGACCCGGACAGCGAGGGCGAGAGCCTGGCCGACGCGATCAAGAGGGTATCCGTGGATTGGGCCTACGATCCCTGCGCGGTCGAGGACGACGATTGTCCTAAACTGGTGGCCACGCTGGTCAGGTGGGATCCCGTAGCTACGGCTTGGTCCGAGGAGGCGGCCAAGACCATGCGTTTTGAGACCGCCGTCGGCGACCCGCCGGTGCCGCCGGCCTACGTCACCATCGACTACGTCAGCCATCTCCATAAGCTTCGTCTGCGGGCCGAGGACGCCGACCTGCACGAAGTGCGCATTCAGGCCTACTCCGATGACGCCATGAACACGCCGGTCGATCTTCCCGGCCGGGTCAGGATCGATACCTGGGGCAAATTCGGCCAGACCCAGCAGCATCTGACCGTGCGCCTGCCGC
>CAYPMU010000133.1:0-3481 GCA_964411975.1 uncultured Gammaproteobacteria bacterium
CGTGTCCGCCCGTCTTGTGAGCGCTCCGGAGCTTCCCCGGAGTATTGCGCCCGCTGTACGCCGCGGGATGGCGGTCCGATGTTCGGTCTTTTATTCTCGGACTTCCCCTTGCTTCCCCCGCATGACTGCGGGGACGGTGGTCGGACGGGGAACCCACCGGCGGCTGCGGCCTAGGCCTTCGGCGCCTCCGGCACGTCGGTCGCGACCGACGTGCCGCCGGGTGCCGGGGTCGGGTCGGCGGACGCCGCCTCCTGCTCCTTGATGCGGCGCTTGTCGGCGTCGATCTTGGAGAGGCGGCTCAGTCCGCCGCCGACCTCCGGTCCCCGGGGGCGGCGCGGCTGGCGCGGCTGGGCCTGCTTCGCCGGCCGGCTCGTCTTGGCGACGAACCTGTCGGCGAAGGGCTGCCACGTCATCCGCTCGGCCTCGGCGCGCTCCTCGCGGCGCTTCGCGAAGTCCGCCGTCTGCAGGAAGCGGTACACCCGCACGCCGGACTGGCGCAGCAGGTGCCCGTGCTTGCCGCAGAGGCAGAACTTCGGGAAGTCCGCGAGCGCGACCGCCTGACCGCCGTTGGCCCGGGACATGGCCGCCATCTCGGGCAACCAGGCCTCCTCGGGGCGGAGGGTCTTGGCGCAGCCGGGAGCCGTGCACTTCATCGTGTTAGCGGTCATCGCGGACCTCCTTGTCAGCCCGAGGCTGAACTTGGTTGGGGGGGGGTGAAAGGTACGGTTTCCTCCCACGAGCTACCGGTCCGCGGACAACCGCGAAGCAGGGGCTCGTGGGAGGGGCGGTCCTTAGAAAAGGACCGCCTTCGAAGAAAATAGCCGGGATCCCTGCCCCGAAAGTGAGATCGGGGTTGCCTTGGGGAGAACGCGGTGATCGGCCGCGCAACGTCGCCCTGCAGGGCGAGGTTATCGTCAGTCCCTTTATTGGGTACTGACGACTCCCGGCTGTCTCGACGCGCGGTGGCGTCAGACAGCCGCCTCGATGACCGGTCGCCCGGTCATCGAGGTCTGCCCCAGGGGAGCGCGCGGGTCGTCACCCGCGCCGTCCGCCGCCTTGTTGGCGGTCGGACATTCCCCGACGTGTTGCGTCGGGGCGCCCGGGATCTCGGCGTCACCTTTCGATACACCTCCAAACCGGAGGGCACCGATCGGCTACGTGTTTAAAGGTTCATTCATCCCATGAGCTCCCGGTCCGCGACAAGCTGCAGATCAGGGGCTCGTGGGAAGGGCGCAGGCGAAGCCGCTTGCGCCTTTCGAGATATTGTCCGCCCGTCTCGATCGAGCGCTCCGGAGCTTCCCCGGAGAATTACGCCCCTTTTATCGACTTGGGATGGTCGCGCCGCGTCCTACCGGGAACCAGCCAGGGCCTCGAGGGCCGCCTGGCGGGTGCGGTAGACGACGCCGCTCACCACGTACCACGTCCGTCCGTTCAGGACGATGACGGTCATTTTGGCCTCCGGGGCACCGCGGCTTGGGGAAGAACTGGTCCGCTTAGGCGGATGCGGATGATGCCCGGTTCCGTCCTGAACCGGACAAGCATGACGGTCCAGGACGGCGTCGTTCACCACCCTCGGAATGATTTTCTGTCGGTCAAGGATCTTTTTTGTCCGTCGGTCGTGACCAGCGAACACAGGACAATAACATAGTTTGGAAATAGTGTCAAGTCCTAGGTGGACAGAAAATAGTAAAATGGCTATTTTGAGCTCATTTTGCTGTCCATAATGGACTTATTTTGTAAGTTGCAAACAAGAAAAATTTGCATCAATTACCAACACGGCAGCGGCGTTCCGAATGCAGTACACCCCTGTCTTGACATTTATGAAAAATAATGTTATAGTCATGCATCGCTTGAGCTCTTTTCCAACCCCAACCAACAAAGGAGGCGTCATGATCGCGTCAGCAGAAGACATGAAAAGTGCCGCCTCCTCCAAAACAGGAGGGCGCCATGTTCGGAGGCTAACCAAGAACCGTGATCCGGCAGAGGACGCATCGATCGACATTCGATGAGTCCGACAGCCAACCCAGGAACAGACACGTTCAAAAAGGAGCAGTAATGATCTGTATCGTCATCGGTTCCCGCAAGTACTGGCTGGTCGACGGCATCGTCTTCCACAGCCACCAGGCGGCGCTCGAGTACCGGCAGTCGCGCTGACAGCGTGACGCCAAACCCGCCTTGCCTCAGCAAGGGTGCATAGAACCGCCATCCAGGCGGAACTAAGGAGTGCTCACAAGCACATCCAGTTCGATCGAACGATCGTGTTGACCAAGAAGTGCTCCGCACATCTTGACAGCGTGATCGCCAGATCACCCGACCCTTGCCAAGGAGGCTGCCATGAACGGTGGTTGAGCGGGTTCCGGACCCGGGGCGCCAGTACGGGCCCCGCGGTCCCGCCCACCCCTCCTCTCCGCAAGGCGTCCGTCAGACGCAAACACCCGGCAGACTTCAGCCGGGTGTTTTCATTATTAGAAAACCCGCCGGTCAGCGGCGGGTCTGTTCGCGGCGGGGTCATTCTTTTTTGAAGTCCTTGGCGCCCTTGAAGGCCAGGTCGAACAGGATCCGCAGAGTGTCGGCCAACAGCTTGCTGTCGATGCTGACGGAATACATCTTACCCTCGAAGGATTGCATTTCGATCTTGTCGCCGTAGACGCCGATATTGGTCTTGAATCCGGCAACGTTATCCGGCAGGAAGACGCGCAGGGTGTCGGCGGTCTTCGGCCCGGGCACGCCGGCATACAGACCGCGCACTTTGACGCCGCGCCGTTTCAGTTCGTTGCGCATCGATTGCAGGTCTTCCGGGGACAATACCTTATATAAAGCTTCCAGGTCGGATATCTCCGCGGAATCGCGGAAATCCCGGGTGCGCATATCCTCGATGATGGCGTGGACGCCCTCCTTACCCTCCAGTACGCGGACGACCGGCCGTTCGCCGCCGATCCGAAGCCGCAGGTCCGGCAAGGCCGCCTCCAGGTCCAAGACTTTTTCGTGCATTTGAGCGTCCCGTCTTTTGGCGTAGGCCAGCAGCTTATCCGGCGGTTCGGCGGCGTACAGGCGCTTCTTGCCGCGCAGGACGCTGGACATCAGTCCGCGTTCGGTCAGGGATTCGATGGCCACATAGGTCGCCTGTCGGGACAGTTTGGTCTTTTTCGCTATTTCCAGCACCGTTCCCGGGCCATTTTCCAGCGCGGTCAGGTAGGTCCTGATGTCGCTGTCCAGGAGGCCGAGCGATTGGAGGATGGGGGAGATGTCTTTCATATGGAGTGGGTTCAGCCGCAATTATAGCATATGGCGTAATTTTTCGCGCTGCGCGGTCATTTACAAACAGCCTAAATAATGCTAAATTAATATAAGAAACCTAATCTATCGCTCATATGCGAGTCACCGGTGATTTCGGAGGACCGCCCCTCGACGCTACCAAGGAAGAGCGTGAACGGATGGAGACGGAGCGCATCGTCGAAGAGACCAGGGATTACGTCCAGGC
>CAYPMU010000134.1:0-3458 GCA_964411975.1 uncultured Gammaproteobacteria bacterium
ACCAGCGCCAGGATCCCGAATGCGGCAACGATGCCGGCCAGGAATCAGGTCGACAGCCAGCCGAACAGGTTGGCGAAGCCCACGGTCAGGGATTTACGAAGGTCGATCTTGAAAGCGGCGGCAGCCAGCATTGATGCCTGTAATCCCAAGAGCAGCAGCAGGACGACCAGGATGACGGCGGCCGCGGCCGCGATCGCCGGCATGCCCGGATCACGTTCTTTAAGGATCAGCGACAGTACGGGTACAGAAGCGGCCAGAGCGGCCAGGCTTAAGGCGCTCAGCCTCAAAAAGATCCCTGATTTACGCTGGAACCTGCCCCAAACATTCCGGAACCGGTCGATTAATCCGGGGAACACCGGTACGGTCGGAGCGATCGCTGTCTTTTTTTCCGAGAGGTCGATGAGATCGAAACCCATGCCATCAGTATATCACGAATCAGGCCCGGTTTCAGCCGTCGGCAGGCTTAAGCCGCGTCTCTGTCCGCGGCCGTATTTGACTTAGGCCGTAAAATCGGATTTCATCGTCGGTGACGGTTCTTTAATATAAGGAGGACGTCATGACCGTAAATGACCTCGTCCGCCGCGCCCCGCTGTTCCTGGCGTGCCTGGCGGCCGCTTCGGCTTGTTCGCGCGACCGGACGGAACCGCCTTCGGACCCGGCGACCGCCGTTCGGGTCAAGGCGGAGGTGTTCTCGCTGCCCCACCTGTTCGAAGTCACGCTGCCCGGTCCGGATCGCTGGGAGGCGGTCACCAACGCCCGCCGTCTGGAATTCTCGCCGCCGGCCGTGCTGCTGCTGTTCGCCAAGCGGGAGCCGGCGCTGATCAGGTTCAGCCTGTACGATTCGTCCGGCCTGACCCCGCGAGCGCTGCTCGCCGAGTTCCGGTCCCAGCTGGAGACAGCCGGCTATCGCTGCCGCGGCGCGCTAGCCGCCTCCCGGGACGACGATCCCGTCAGCCTGGCGTTCATCGGTCCGCAGCCGGAGTCCCGCCGCGGCAAGATCTTCATTTCGCGCCTGCCCGGCAACGCCGCGCTCTCGGCCGTGGCCATCGGCCAATGGTCGGCCGCCTCCGATCCGGCCATGGCCGCCGACTTCGACGCCATCGTCGCCAGTCTCAAGGCGGTCCGTTAAGACCTCCTGTCCGACCCCGCCCACGGCGGGGTCTTGTTTATTATTTGCCGGCATTCATCCGTCTTCGCTGGAAAACGCGGGCTTCGGCCCGTGAAGGAAAGCGAGGCGAGCTCCCCGGAGTCTTGGCGAAGGGGGATAGGGGGCTTCGGCGGCTGAAAGCGGAACAAGTTATCGCATACCCCGGGTTGAAGCCCAAACCTTTTTATTTGACAAATGGCCGGTTAAATATTTAGCTGAACTCAGGTCTTTAACATTTGCCGCCTGTTAAGCGCTGCAGCCAAGGAGTAGGCTAATGAAGAAAATCGCCGTTGTCGCCGCGTGTTCGGCCCTGTTCATCGGCGGCGCCGTTCTGGGCGTCGGTTTTTCGTATCATTTCCGGCCGAAGTCGGCGCCGCTCGAGATCAAGGTCGACCTGGACAGGATCCTGGCGCCGCGCTCGGCGCCGATCGACCTCGAGGACGTCGAATTCAACGATTTCTGGCTGGCCTGGGAGCTGATCAAGTCCCGCCATGTCAACGACGCGATCAAGGATCAGGAGCTCTACTACGGGGCCATGAAAGGCCTGGTCGAGGGGCTCAAGGATCCGCACTCGGCGTTCTTCACGCCGGAAAAGGTCCAGAGCTTCAAGGAGGACATGGACAGCGCCTTCTTCGGCATCGGCGCCACGCTCGGCATGAAGGACGAGCAGATCGTCATCATCGCGCCCATGGACGGTTCGCCGGCCCTCAAGGCCGGCATCCGCGCCGGGGACGTGATCGTGGAGATCAACGGCGAGTCCGTGGAGGGCCTGACGGTCTATGACGCGGTCAAGAAGATCCGCGGTCCGGAAGGCACCGAGGTCAAGCTGCAGCTGTGGCGCAAGGGGCTGGAGGAACCCCTGGAGGTCACGGTCGTGCGCGGCGAGATCAAGGTCGACTCGGTCAAGTGGAAGATGATCACGGCCGGCAAACAGCGCCTGGCGGTCATCACCATCACCGGTTTCCACAGCGATACCGTGGCCCTGTTCGATCAGGCCGTCACCGAGGTCCTGGCCAAGAAACCCGCCGGTCTCATCCTCGATCTGCGCAACAACCCCGGCGGCTGGCTGCATGCCGCCGTCAGGGTCTCCAGCGCCTGGATCGCAGGCCGCCAGCCGGTCGTCCTGGTCAAGCCGCGCTACGGCGATACTCAGGTATCTCTCAGCAGCGGCGCGGCCAGATTGTCGGCCATGCCGACGGTCGTCCTGGTCAACAAGGGTTCGGCTTCGGCTTCGGAGATCGTCGCCGGCGCCCTCCAGGACTACGGCGCCGCCCGGATCATCGGCGAAACGACCTACGGCAAGGGGTCGGGCCAGCAGGATTTCCCGCTGAGCGACGGTTCCGTCATCCACCTGACCACCTTCCTCTGGTACACGCCGAAGGACCGTTCCATCCAGAAGGACGGCATCGTCCCGGACGAGACGGTCGTCGCCGACCCGGCGGACCTCAAAAAGAAAAAGGACGCCCAGATGTCCCGGGCGATCCAGTACTTGCTCAAGCGTTGACGGCTTGAGCCGGGATCCCTCCATCACCTGATGGAGGGATCATTTATATTCATCTCGTTCAGGATGGCGTCGAGGTCGTCCAGGGTCGAGACCGCCATCATTTTAGGTCGGAAGGCCCTGGCCCCGGGCCGGCCTTTGAAATACCACCCCAAGTGCTTGCGGAAGGTCACTAACGGTCGGTCGCCGCCGTCCGCGGCGGCGTGTTTCCGGGCATGGTCCTTAACTATCGAGATCAGCTCCATTGTGTCCGGCGGCGTGAAAACCTCACCGGACAGGACGGCGGCGACTTCCCGGAAGACCCAGGGCCGGCCCAGCGCGCCGCGGCCGATCATCACCCCCGCGCAATTCGCGGTCCGCAGCGCCTCTGCGGCCGCCGCGCCGGAATCGATGTCTCCGTTGGCCAGGACCGGGATCCGGACCAGCCGGCGCGCCCGGCCGATCATTTGCCAGTCGGCCCGGCCGGCATAGCCCTGTTCCTTGGTCCGGCCGTGGATGGCAATCAGGTCGGCGCCGGCGTCCTCCAGGACCTTGATGAACTCCAGTATCTCCGCCGGATCGGACCAGCCCAGGCGCGTCTTGACCGAGACCGGCAGCCGCGTCGCCGCCTTCACCGACCGGACGATGTCCGCCGCCAGCCGCGACTGGCGCATCAAAGCGGCGCCGTTGAACCCGCCGACGATCTTGTGGGCCGGACAGCCCATGTTGATATCGATCCCTTCGGGCGAGTAGCGCTCGGTGACGAGTCGGGCGGCTTCCGCCATCACCGCCGGATCGGCGCCGAAGATCTGCTGGATCAGCGGCCTTTCT
>CAYPMU010000135.1:0-3455 GCA_964411975.1 uncultured Gammaproteobacteria bacterium
GCCCTGGCCACCGAACCGGCCGACGAGACGGTCCTGTCCGAACCGCCGCGCCGCCGCGATTCGCACTTCATCACGCCCAGCACCTGGATCTTCACGGCCATGACCTCCATCCTGATGTGCGGCGGCACGATACTGCTGTTCACGCGGGCGCTGGGCGACGGCGATGTCGAATACGCCCGGACCATGGCTTTCACCGTGATGGCCGTTTTCCAGCTTTGGAACATCCTGAACATGAGGTCGGTCTCCGTCTCCATATTCAAACTCGGCTTGCTGTCGAACCCGTACGTCGCCGCGGCGATCGCCTTGTCCCTGAGCCTGCAAGTAGCCGTGCTTTACCTGCCGTTCCTGCGTTCAGCCTTCGGCACCGTGCCCATCGGCCGGGCGGATTGGGTGAGCATCCTGCTGGTCTCCAGCTCGATCCTGGCGGTGGGGGAAATGTACAAGGTCCTCATCCGGCGCGGCTTCATACCGCGGTCCTGGATCTAGGCGTCGACCACGGCGGACATCAGAACAGCGGGGCGGCCGCATACGCCGGCCGCCTTTTTCATGAAGAGAACGCATCCGGCGATTTTTGCCGCGGACTTATCCACACGCGCGCGACCGGAGGATGTGATAAATTGACACTGCCTTGACAATTTTTGACGGATAGCCCCTCAGATATTAAAATACTTGGTATTGCTCCGGCTGCCGACGGCATCGACGGCCGCGAACAAAGCTTAATCAACGGACATAATCATTTATCGCCCCGGAGCGCCGGGGTAACAGCGATCATCTATGATCCACGACGAGAGTAACGCCAAAGACAGTCTTACTTTATCGCCCAAGATGAGTTTCGTGTTGGGTCTGGTCGGAGGCATCCTGGTGTTGTGCACCATCGGTTTCTTCATCCTGCTCACGGTCGTCCTGAAGGGCGGACTGCCCAATCAGGTCATCGATACGACCGTCGCCGCGGACAGCGGCATTCCGACGCCGCTCCCGAGCCAGCCGTCCGACGTGCCGGCGGAAGAGGTCGGCGAGGTCGATCCGGTCACCGCTGACGACCACGTCCGCGGTCCGGCTAACGCCCCGATCACCATGATCGAGTGGTCCGACTACGAATGCCCCTTCTGCCAGAATTTCCACAGCACCATGCTGGAGATAATGAACGACAGCGACCTTAAGGGCAATGTGAAGTGGGTCTTCCGCCATTACCCGCTGTCCTTCCACCCCCAGGCCAATCCCGCCGCCCTGGCCGCCGAATGCGCCGGGGAGCAGGGCAAGTTCTGGGAGTTCAGCGACAAGGTCTACGAGAACCAGGGCGAGATCGGATCGGCCTTGTTCTCGAGACTGGCCGCCGAGCTGAAGCTGAACAAGAGCAAGTTCGACAGCTGCGTCAGCAGCAAGAAGTACCAGTCGGCTATCGACGCCGATCGCGCCAGCGGCAACAAGGCCGGCGTCACCGGCACTCCGGGTACCGTCATTCTGGGTCCGGACGGCAGCAAACAGCTGGTCCCGGGCGCCTTGCCGATCGATGCGGTCAAGCCCATGATACTGAGCGCTCTCCAATAACACCCGATCGCGCTGACCGTCCCGCAGCCATGCGGGACGGTTTTGTTTTTACGGTCCCGGGCCGCGCCGGGGTTCAGCCGTTGACTTTCGGCCGATGTCCGTGCTATCCTGCATCATCGTCTGAGCGTATTTCAGGCAGGCTGGACGGCCTTAAATCCGCCGCCCGTTCCGACCTTGTGAACAAAGAGATCCGCCCCGCGAGTTCGCGCGGGACCCGTGAATCGTATGAGCCCTAATAAGGAGATCCGCAATATCGCCATCATCGCCCACGTCGACCACGGCAAAACCACCCTGGTCGACGCGCTTTTGAAGCAGTCCCATTCCATCAAGAAGGGGGCCGACGGCGACCTGATCATGGATTCGAACGAATTGGAGCGGGAACGCGGCATCACCATCTTTTCCAAGAACGCTTCCGTCGAATACGGCAGCGTCAAGATCAACATCGTCGACACGCCCGGCCACGCTGATTTCGGCGGGGAAGTGGAGCGCATCATGCGCATGGTGGACGGCGCCATCCTGCTGGTCGACGCCAAGGAGGGCCCGATGCCGCAGACCAAGTTCGTCCTGCGCAACGCCATTAAGGCCGGCCACAAGATCATCGCGGTCATCAACAAGATCGACAAGCCGGAAGCCCGGGTCGAGTGGGTGCTCAACAAGACCTTCGATCTCTTCGTCGAACTGGGGGCTTCCGATGAGCAGACCAATTTCCCCGTCCTTTACGCCTCGGGCGTGCAGGGCAAGGCCGGCAAGGAGCCGGATCTGTCCAAAATGACCGACATCCGGCCGGTGTTCGATACCATCCTGGAGGTCATCAAGCCGGCCCGGGCTGAGATGGACAAGCCGCCGCAGATGCTCACGGTCAATCTGGCCTATGACAACTTCAAGGGCAAGATCGCCGTCGGCCGCCTGTATTCCGGCACGCTCCGGAAGGGCATGGAGGTCATGCACATCGATCGCGAAGGCAAGATGAAGAAGGTCAAGCTGACCAACGTCATGTCTTTCGAAGGCCTGCAGCGCGTGGACCGCGAGGAGGTCTACGCCGGCGACATCGTGGCCGTGGCGGGCATTCCGGACGTCTCGATCGGCGAGACGATCTGCGACGTCGAACATCCCGAGGCCCTGCCGGTCATCGCCATTGAAGAGCCGACGGTCAAGATGACCTTCGGCATCAATACCTCGCCTTTCTCCGGCCAGGAAGGCCAGTTCACGACGTCGCGGCAGATCAAAGAACGGCTGGAGCGCGAACTCGAGACCGACGTGGCCCTGCGCCGTTTCGACACCGGTTCCATGGACCGCTGGACCATCGCCGGACGCGGCGAGCTGCACCTGGCCATCCTCATTGAAAAGATGCGCCGTGAAGGTTTCGAGCTGGAGGTGTCCAAGCCGCAGGTCATCTTCAAGGAAGAGAACGGCCGGAAACTCGAGCCGATGGAACAGGTCACCATCGAGGTCCCCGAGGAGTTCGTGGGCGTGGTCATCGAGAAGATGGGCCAGCGCCGCGGCGAGATGAAGGACATGCGCGTGGAGAACAAGACCGCCTATCTGGAATTCACCATTCCGACCCGCGGCCTCATCGGCTACCGGTCCCAATTACTGACCGATACCAAAGGCCTGGGCATCATGAACTCGCTGTTCCTGGGTTTTGAGGAGTATAAGGGCGATTTCGACGCCAACGCCCACGGTTCGCTCATCGCTTTCGAGCCCGGCGTCACGGTCACTTACGGATTGGTCGCCGCTCAGGAGCGCGGCCAGCTGTTCGTCGGTCCGGGCGTGCAGGTGTACGCCGGCATGGTCGTCGGCCAGAACGCCAAGCTCGGCGATATCGAGGTGAATGTCTGCAAGGAGAAGAAACTGTCCAACATGCGGTCCAAGGGCGACGGCGGCAGCGCCAAGGTGGACGTGCCGCG
>CAYPMU010000136.1:0-3448 GCA_964411975.1 uncultured Gammaproteobacteria bacterium
GAGGGAAAGCATCATTTACATCATAGCATAGTGCGTGCTGGGGGCGCAATGAATTTAATTAACATACGCGCATGATCCCAAGGAACATCTCCTACGCCAAGGCTTCGGGGGATCGTCCGCCCCCGGTGTCGTCACGGACTAACGTCCGTATTTTTATGCAGGCGAACAAAAAAAAGGGGATCCGCGAGGATCCCCTTGAAGACGAATGAACTGTGCCGCTGACCGCGCGGCGGCTACTTGCCGCCGGCGAGCTTGGCGCGCCGGTCGGCGATGCGCTTCTTGGCCAGGGCGGCGGCCACGTCGGTGTCGTCCTGGCTGTTGAGGTCGCCCATGGCCCGCTCGAACTTGGCGTCGGCCACGGTCGACTTCTCGCGCAGCCGGTTCTCGATGTTGTCCACCGAGACCTGGCCGGCGCCGGCCGTGACCTTGGCCGCGGCGTTGAGCGCCTCGGCCGCCTTGGTCTTGGCCGCGGCGGCGCGCTCGAGCTGCTCGAGGCGCTTCAGGTTCCGCATCATCTCGGCGTGCTTCGTCGCCAGCCGCTCGGTCGCCTGGGCCAGGGCCTCGGCCGTCTGCTTCAGGGCGGCGTACTCCTCCTGGTTGCCCTGGAGGGTCGCCTCGTAGCCCTGGAGCCGGACGTCGAGCTTCTCGGCCAGGTGGTCGTTGGAGGCGTCGCCGTCGTTGAGAATGGCGTCGATGTTCTCGTTGGTCGCGGCGATCTTGGCCTGGAGCGCGGCCGTCTCCTTGTCGGCGGCGCTGACGCGCCCCTTGGCGATGGCCGCCTCGTCGGCGATCTCCTCCTTGGCCTCCTCGAGGTCGCGGATGTGCTGTTTGACCGCCCCGATGGAGTTGAGGTCGATGGCCTTGTCCAGCAGGGTGTGCAGGTTGCTGAGCGCGAACGTGCGGAACTTCTTGAAGAGCGTTGCCATGATCGGTTCTCCTTGTGGGGAACGGCCGGACGACATGTCCGGCCGGTCGGACTGCCCGGTTCTTATCGTTATCGACATTTTCAGTAAGGGGCTTACGACACCCCTTGAGCGGGGGATCCGTTCCGGCACCGTTGTAGGTGCCGGAACGGTATCCCGAGCGATCACCAGCCGGTCGAACCGCCGCCGCGGCTGCTGCCTCCGAAACCGGAGGAACCGCCGCCGCGGCTGCTGCTGCCCCAGCCGCTGGAGCCGCCGAAGCCGCTGCTGCGGCGGCTGCTGCTGATACGGGAGGACAGCGCGGCCGCGGCAGCTCTGGCCGCCGCCTCCCGCCGCCGCCGTTCGGCGGCCCGGGCTGCCTCGGCGTTGGAAACGTCGCGCCGGGCCATGGCCAGGGCGCTGTCGGCCAGCTTGTCGGCCTGCTCGCCCTGCCGGATCTGCTCCTCGCAGGTCGTCGCCGCCCGGGCCGCGGTCAGACACGACCGGGCCTGGTTCAGCTTGGATTCGGCGTCGGAGTCCACGTCGGACGAATGGTCCTCGATGTACTCCTTGGCCGCGGAGATCGAGCGGGCCGCGTCTTGGATGGCGCTGGCCGCCCGCCGGCGGAGCCTTTCCGCCGCTTCGAACTCGCCCTGGGCCTTGGCCAGGATGGCGTCAGCGGCCTTCTCGGCCTGCCGGGCCGTCTTGACCACGACCAGATAGTCGGGCTTGGTCTCATGGAGCAGGCTTCGCGCCTGGTCGACGGCCTGTTCGGCCTCGTCGAGGTCGGACTTCATCCGGTCCTCGAGCGGGTCGTTGATGTCGTCGGCGTGGGCCCGGATGAACGTCCGGGCCGTGGCGATGTCCTTGGCCGCGGTTTCGATGTCGGCCGGCGCGCTGGCCTTGGCCTCGTCGAGGTTCTTTTTGAGCTCGACGATCGAGCGCATGAACGATTCGGCCTCGTCGAGGCCGGCGTTGGCCTGGGCCAGGACGTCGGAGCAATCGGCCCATTCCTGGACCTTCATGTCCGCCAGCCTGACCGCTTCGGCCACGGCCTCCTTGGCCGCGGCCTCGCGCTTCTCGGCTTCGGTGCCGTTGCCGCTGACGACCGACCAGCACGACTCGGCGTAGTCCGAGGCGATGGCCTCGAACACCTGCCGGCCGTCGTCGATCTTGGCGGCGACGCCGCCGATGCGCTCCTTGAGCTTCCCGACGGCCGCGTCCAGCTCCGCCTTGGTGCGGGGCAGGGACTCGGCCAGGTTGGCCGCGACTCCGGCTTCGGTCGAAGCCTTCCCGCACTCGGCGATGGTCATGGTGAACCGTCGCTGGTCGAGGAGCTTCCGGGCCTGGGCCAGCTTCTGCCGGCAGCCTTCGAGGGTCGCCTGGCTTTCCGCCGTTCGGAAGCCCCGAGCTTCGATCGCGGCGACGGCGTCGGCCGCCGCCTCGATGTCCGCGGTCGTCTTGGCAACGGCCGCCGGAGCTTTGTCGACGTTCTGCTTCAGCTCCTCCAGGTCGGCTTCGAGCATCCCGGCGCAGGACCGGATCTTCTCCAGGCGGTCGAGGACCTCCTGGTAGGCGGTCTGCATCTGGGCGTACTCCTCGTAGGACTTGCCGTCGCGGTCGGGGTCGCCGGCCGAATTCTGCAGGTCGGCGAAACCGGAAATGCCGCCGTCGAGATCGCGGGCGAGGGCCGCGTGCCGCTCCAGGAGCGGCGCCGCGTCCTCATCCGAGACCTTGGCGGCCACGGACCTGATCTTGGCTTCGAGGATCGGCAGAGCCTCGGATAGTTCGAGGACCTTGGCCGAACAGGCGTTCTTGAGCTGGCGGGCCTTCTGCTGGGCCGCGCGCCGCCTGGCGCGGGCGCGTTTCAGGCGCACCGCGAAGACGACGAGCAGGACCATGGCCGCGAGGCCGACCACACTGCCGAGGACGATCCAGAGGCCGGTGAGGTCAGCGGGTTTGGTGTTGACCACGGTCGTCGGGACCGGAGCTTCGGCCGGCGGGGTGTAGGTGTGGGCGCGGGCGGTCACCACCTGGGTGATCTCCTTGAGCCCGGCGGCGATGCCGCCGGCGAAATCCCCGTCGCGGAACCGCGGGTTCATCTCGTCCGTCTGGATGGCCGTCCACCTGGTGTCCAGGGAACGCTTCCAGAGGGAGCCATAGTAGAGACCGGTCTTGCGGTCGCCGACGGCGACGAAGAGGGCCACCAGGTTGTTCTTGGTGCCGCCGTCGACGGCCTGCCATGACAGGCAGGACCGCTCCATGGCCGCTTCGTAGCGGTCCAGGGAACCGGCGGAACCGAACGTCCGGATGACCCGGACGCGGACCTCCGCTCCGGCGGCCGTGAGCTCCTGGGCCGCCGCTTCGACGCGGGCGGCGCCCGAGCCGAGAGCTCCCGCTTCGTCCACGACCGTCGCGTCGCAGTTCTGCGCTCGCGCGGCCGCGGGGACCAGGAAAAGCAGCCCGAGAATACCCAGACACAGTACGTTCTTGTTCGGCATGATCGACCTCCTTGGGGTAGGTTAATGCCGTTTTGCCTTGAATTT
>CAYPMU010000137.1:0-3437 GCA_964411975.1 uncultured Gammaproteobacteria bacterium
GGTGCGCTACGCGCGCCAGGACCAGCCGGCTTATACCCTGTCGCTTTGGATCGACGCTCGCCATGCCCTCTTGGACCAAGATGACGCCCTCCGGGGCTGCTCCGAGTGGCTGTCCAAAGGCGTGGTCTGCCGTCTGGCGGCCGACCGCGATTCGGCCGACGTCATCGTCGGCCTCCATGACGCGGTTTGCGCGGCCAACAAGGACGGCTATCGCACTCTGGCCCTGGCCTTCCGCGACGACAGCCACATCGAATTCATCGCCGACTGTTTCCGGCGCGGCGGCGGTTACGACCGCGGCCTGTTCCGGTCCGTCATGACCCACGAGATCGGCCATGTCATCGGCATCTGGCGCCACGTGCCGAAGAAGTGCGATCCGCGAGCGCCTGATGGCAGCCTCGACCGCTCCGTCTGCGGCGTCGCCGTCATGAATCCGGTCCACGACGACGACGTGACCTTCGTCACCGTCATCGACGCGCTGGCCTTCGACGCCCGCAGCACCGCCGATTCGGCCCTGGCGCCGTTGCACCGGGAAGAGGCCGGTCCGCCGGCGGCCGCCGCGCCGACCTGCACCTACCGCGCCAAATAAAAGGCCCGCCGTCCTCGGCGGGTCTTTTTCTATCAGCAACGGATGGGTGTCATTTTCCCAGGCACTCAAGCACGTTGGCGCAGATCTCCTTGGGCGTGTAGCGCGTCTTGGCCAAGAACCGGTCGGCGCCGCGGCTCATGGCCGATCCGACGCTCCTGTCGTCGGACAAGTTGGATACGACCATGACCGGGATGGCGCGCGTCTTCTCGTCCGCCTTGAGCCGCTCAAGAACGTCGAAACCGGTCAGCTTGGGCATCACCAGGTCGAGCAGAATGACCGCCGGACACTGTTCGACGGTCACCTTCAGCCCTTCCTCGCCGTCCCAGGCCTTGAGCACCTGACACCCGGCGGCGGAGAGCGCGGTCGCATAGATGTCCATCATCAGGATGTCGTCTTCGATGATCAATACTCGCGGCACGGCGCCCATATCGTCAAAATAATGATTGAAAATCCGGGTAAAGCATACCAGCAAACGGCCGCCGCGTAAACGCGGTGAGGCTGCGGCATAGGTCAGCGGCTATTTATCTGGTATAATTAATATATGTTAAGGCGCGACCGCCTTATGACTAAGGCTGAAGAACGTAAAAAACCGGTCCGGCGAGCCTCCCGTCCGCTGTTCAGCACCCTCAGCGTCCGGGTGAAATTTTTGCTGCTCATGACCGTATTTTCGCTGGCCGCCGTCGGGGCCTACGAATTCCGCGAGATGCGGCAGGCTCACCGTGATGACGCTCTGGCCGCCAACCGGCGCTATGCCGACGCGGCAACGGCCGCCGCCGCCGGCGCCACGGAACGCATCCGGACAGTTCTGACCGAACTGGGCGAAGCCATGGTCGGGGACGGCGGCATCGGGCAATGCGAGAGCCGGGTGCTCAGCGCCGGACGGCAGGACGGGATCATCAATATCGGCGTCGCCACTGAACGCGGGACGGTCATCTGCGAATCCGTGATCGATCCGAAGACCGCCAGCATCGCCGACCGGCAGATCTTCAAGCGGGCCGCGGCTTCGGGGTCGTTCTCCGTCGGCGACGCGTCCGGACAGCAGCGCCGGGTCAGTTTCGCCTATCCCGCCCGCGGCCGGGACGGCCGGATCGCCGTCATCGCATTCGCCACGGCCGACGTCGGCCGCCTGGCCGAAGGCCTTTTCCCCGGGACCGGCTACGTCGCCGGCATCGCCGACGACAAAGGCCGCGACATGGTCCGCGTCGCTCCGCCGGGCGGAACGACCGGGACCGACATGTCGCCGGAGCTGGCGGCGGAACTGTTGTCGGTCAAGAACGGGACGGCGCTGGTCTTCGACGCCGACGGCGTCGAACGGGCTTACTCGTTCCGCGCCAGTTCCGCGCCGTCGTCCGGCCATCTTTATTTCTATGCCGGCACTCCGGCCCAGGACCTGTTCGCCGCGAGCGACCGCGCCGCCTGGCGCGTCGCCATCGCCGGCGGCCTGCTGGCCGCGCTGATCCTCTGGCTGATGCTGACCGTCGGCGACATCATCATCGCCCGCCGGGCCCGCAAACTGGCCCACGCCATGCTGGACATAGCCGGCGGCGACGCCGCGCCCGACAGCCTGCCCAAAGGTTTCGGCGAGCTGGAGGGGATCACCGACCTGTTCGGCCGGCTGGCCCAGGAACTGGATAAGACGAAGAAAGCCACGGAAGAGACGATCCGTTCCCGCACTTCGGTCCTGGAATTCTCCAAAGGCATCACCGAACTGGAAAAAGCCCGCACCGAAGCGCTGCTGGCCAGCATCAGCTACGGCGTCGTGGCCACCGACGAGGCCGGCAAGGTCTCCTTCTTCAACGGCCGGGCCAGGGACGCGATGTGGTGGAGTCCGGACAAGGCCATCGGCGTGGCCATTCATTCGGTCTTCCAGCTGGAGGACGAGAAAGAGAACATCATCGGCCAGAACGACTGGCCGACGCGGCGCGCCCTGGAGCAGGGAGAGGTCGTGGTCACGCCGGCGCCGACCAAGCCGTTCTATATCCGGCGGCAGGACAAGACCCGCTTCCCGGTGATGATGACCGTCTCGCCGGTCAAGCTGGACGAGACCAATGCCGGCGCCATGGTCATCTTCCGCGACATCACCGATGAAGTGGAATTCGACCGGCGCAAGTCCGAATTCATTTCCATCGCCTCGCACCAGCTGCGCTCGCCGATGGCGGCGATGAAATGGATGTCCTTCATGCTGCGCGGCGGCGATTTCGGCGCCCTGAACCCCAAACAGCAGGAATGGGCGGACAAGGTCTATAAGACCGCCGAATCGATGGTCGAGCTGGTCAACGAACTGCTGAATATCTCCCGCCTGGAGACCGGGATCAAGATCCACCCGCGCGAGAACGACACTGCGGCCTTCCTCGATGAGGTGCTGGCCAAGAACGAACCGATGCTGCTGGAGAAGAAGCAAAAATACGCCTTTGCCCGCCGCGACCTGCCCAAGCTGGTCTTCGACCCGATGATGATCGGCGAGGTCATCAAGAACCTGCTGTCCAACGCCAGCAAGTACTCGCCGGCCAACGGCCAGGTCGAACTGGCGGTGACGCCGGGCGCCGGCGAGGTCAGATTCGCCATCAAGGACCAGGGTCTGGGCATCCCCAAAGCCGACCAAAAGAAGCTCTTCAGCAAGTTCTTCCGGGCCGCCAACGTCATCAAGGACCAGATCCAGGGCACCGGACTCGGTCTCTATTACTGCAAATCGGCGGTCGAGGTCCACGGCGGCCAGGTCGGTTTCGACTCCGAAGAGGGCAAAGGCAGCACCTTCTGGTTCACCCTGCCGCTCCAAAGCCCGCTGACGCCTGAAGCCGCCGAGCCGTCCGCCGCGCCGCCGGCGCCGGCCCAATGACCGCTGGCGAAGAAA
>CAYPMU010000138.1:0-3420 GCA_964411975.1 uncultured Gammaproteobacteria bacterium
AAACCGACGGCTTTAGAGATAAACGCTGCGCCTTTGTTTTTACCCTTGAACATGTCCGTCACCTTGTACCGCAAATACAGACCGGAGTCGTGGGCCGATGTCGCCGGGCAGAACCACGTCAAAGTGACGCTGGCCTTCGAGGTGGAGACCGGCCGGATCGCCCACGCCTATCTTTTTTCCGGTCCCCGGGGCATCGGCAAGACCACCATCGCCCGCATCCTGGCCAAGGCGGTCAACTGCACCGGCCGCCGGACCGGCGGCGAGCCTTGCGGCCAGTGCCCGAGCTGCCGGACCGTAGCCGAGGGCCGGACGCTCGACATCATCGAGATCGACGCCGCCTCGCACCGCGGCATCGACAATGTCCGCGAGAACATCATCGAGAACTCCCGTTTCTCGCCGGCCAAACTGAAGTACAAGGTCTTCATCATCGACGAGGTGCACATGCTGACCACCGAGGCCTTCAACGCGCTCCTCAAGACCCTGGAGGAGCCGCCGGCGCACGCCGTCTTCATCCTGGCCACGACTGAACTGCACAAGGTGCCGCCGACCATCGTCTCGCGCTGCCAGCGTTTCGATTTCAAGAAGATCCCGTTCGCCGAGCTGGTCGGGCGCCTGCACAAGTTGGCCGAGCGGGAGAAGGTCAAGGTCGACGCGCGCACCCTGGAAGAGATCGCCCGGAACGCCGACGGCAGCCTGCGCGACGCCGAGGGGTTGCTGGGCAAGGTGCTGACCGTGGGCGACGGCAAACGGGTGAGTTTCGACGAGGCGTTGGTCGTCCTGCCGCGCTCGGACCTGGCCGCCGTGTCGTCCTTCGTCGAAAGCTTGATCCGGCGCGACGGCCGGTCGGCGCTGATGACCGTGGACGAGTGCCTGGAGGCCGGCGCCGACGTGGACCAGTTCGCCGGCGAGGTCATCGAGATGCTGCGCAAGATCCTGCTGTCCAAGGTCAGCGGCAACGTGGAGGTCTTCGCCATGGAACTGGACGAGGAGCGGGCCAAGAAGCTGGCCGAGTGGCGCGATCTGGTGGAGGCGCCGCGGCTCATCGCCATGATCGAGCTGCTGTTGGAAAAACGGAAAGACCTGAAGATCAGCCATCCGCCGCAGCTGCCTTTGGAACTGGCCGTGGCCCGGCTGTGCGAGGACCCGTCAGCGGGCGCGGTCAGTCCGGTCCTGCCGCAGGCCGCGCCGGCGCCGGTCAGGCCGGTCAGGAAGCTCGCTGATGCGCCCCAGACCGCCTCGGCGAAGCCTGTGGCCAAGCTGGAAGAGGAGACCACGCCGCCGCCGGTCGCCGAAACGCCGCCGCCGGTCGCCGGGTCCGTCGCTGCCGCGCCGGCTATCGCCGCTACCATGGAAAAGATCGAGTCCCTCTGGCCGGAGATACTGCGCCGGGTGGGTGAGGAGAACCACTCCTTGCCGTTCCTCCTGGGCGTGGCCAAACCGGCCGAGATCTGCGGCAATCTGATCCGCATCGGGTTCAATTTCGCTTTCCATAAAGATAAGCTCAATCAGGAAAAGAACCGCCTTATCGTGGAAAAGGTTTTGACCGGCGTTCTTGAGGCTTCGGTCCGGGTGGAGGGCGTGATACTTGAAAAAACCATAGAAATCGTCGATAATGTTCCGGCGAGTGAAACCCAGCCGGTTCCGGCCGCCGCCGGTCCGGCCGACGCTCTTGCCGCCGCTTTCGGCGGGCGCGTGGTGGAATAGCACAAGATCCATTGCCAGATCGTCTAATGGTAGGACAGCAGACTCTGAATCTGCTTATCTAGGTTCGAATCCTAGTCTGGCAGCCAACGAAAATACGTCACGAAAGTGGCGTATTTTTGTCGTATTTGCTGTCATGGTCGGAACTCCTGAACGCTGTCCGTCCGGTCGTGCGATAATGACCGGTCGGGCGGCGTATTATATAATATGACGGCGAGTATGCCCCATATCGACGACTGCGCCTCTAAAACCGATATTGAGCTGGTAGGGTCCGCCTTGCTGGACCCTGACCGTTTTTACTGCTTGGCCAAGAGGTATGAGGCGAGACTTTTGCGTTACATCATCTCCATTACCGGTTTCAGCCGGGAAGACGCCGAGGACGTGCTGCAGGAGACGCTGGTAAAGACCTATTTTAATCTCAACGGTTTCGACGCGCGCCTGAAATTCTCCTCCTGGATCTATCGCATCGCGCATAATCAGGCGGTCAGCGAGATCAGGCGCCGGGCCGCGCGGCCGGTCGTGCGCGTGGATGACGGCCTCTTGGAGCGTTTAGCCGGCGGTCAGGACCGGCTTCTGGGAGCCGAGAGCGCCCTTGATGCCGCGGTCATAGCCCGGGCATTCGAAGCTCTGAACTTGAAATATCGCGAGGTCCTGACGCTGCGTTTTTTCGAAGATAAAGATTACGTCGAGATCGCCGATATCCTGCGTAAGCCCGTGAGCACGGTCGGCAACCTGATCGCCCGGGGGCGAAAATTGTTCCGGGCGGAGTACAATAAGATCATCAGCCATCGTTTATGACCACGAAGGACATCAGTCAAAAAGTCGCCGATCGCATCAGGGGGGCGGGGATCAAGCCGGCTCCGCGGTCGCGTTTCGCGGCGTTCAACGCGTTCTTCTGGGCGCTGGCCGCCTCTTCTCTCGTCGTGGGCGCGCTCGCCCTCGCCGTTTCCGTCGACCTGGTGGCCGCGAACGGTTGGAACGACCCTGCCGGCGTCGGACCGTTTTTCGCGCTTCGGTCCATGCCGCTGCTGTGGTTCGCCGCTCTCATGCTTTTCGTTTATTTGGGCGAGCGTTACTATCGGCGTACGGCGCTGGGCTATCGTCATCGTTTGGCCCTGGTGCTCGGCGTCTATATCGGCGCGACAGCGCTTTTGGGCTGGAGCATGTATGCTATGGGCTGGGGACGGTCCGTCGATTCTTCTTTGGCTTCGAGTGTTCCGGAGTATCGGCATTTGGTCTGGGACAAGGAAGAGATCTGGTCGCATCCGGCGGATGGTCTTTTGGCCGGGAGGATCGAAAATGTCGGCGTCCGGGAGCTGGTGATCGTCGATCTGCGCGGCGGCAAGTGGTCGATCGACCTGTCGCGGGCAGTGATCAGGAATCGGGTGATACTCGCCCCCGGGGAAACGATCAAGGTCATCGGCCGGCAGGCTGAACTTGGAACCTTCATCGCCGCAGAGGTGCGGCCGTGGGAAGGAAATAGCCGCAACCGGAACGGCGACCGGCCGCGGCAATGAGATAAAATGGCGGCGGCTGACGTAATAAGTATATAAGCGCTCTGTCATAACTCATTTAAGGATCTAAAGTATGATCGGAAATAAGCTGGCCGCAGGCGGTTTCTTGTCGGTCGTTGTAGGTTTGGGCGTCGTGGGGTCGGTTCAAGCATATCAGGGGGATCCGGCGAAGACCGGACCGAACCACACCCCGGAGCGTGAAGCG
>CAYPMU010000139.1:0-3420 GCA_964411975.1 uncultured Gammaproteobacteria bacterium
TGACCCGGCAGGCGTTATAAGCCCGGTCGCGGCCGACCAGCTTCAGCCACCACTGATCTTGTTCGCCGAACAGCGGCCGGATGGACTCGACGTAGACCTCCAGGCCCTGGGCCAACGCCTCTTCCAGCTTGCCGGTCGAATACCAGTCATGACGCCGGCCGTGGAACCACTCCTGATGGACGGGCGGCTGGCCGGCATAGAGCGGCGAACCGATCAGGATATGACGCGTGCCGAAGACCGCCACTCGCGAATGATCCATCATTTCCTCCTTGGAATGAACGGTCTCTGTTTACTCCCCGCGGCGCCGCTTGTCAATCAAAGACGCCCCGTCGGGGATGGGGCGTCAACGGATCGAAGCGGCTCGGACGTTCCACCGCGGCGGCGGTCAGAGATACAGCATCTCCGCGTACTCCCGGACCATGCGCGTCGCCGTAAAACGGTCCATGATCATCTCCCGACTGCGGCGCATGACCTCTTCCCACGCCGCCGGAAAGCCTTTCTGGTCGCGGTCGTAGTACAGCGGCAAAATGTCCTTCTCCAGCCGGTCGAGCAGGTCCTGGGTGACACGGTCGCTGTGGATCAGCCAACCGCGGCCGGTCAGGTCGGCCTCGTCGACCCAGCCGTCCTTGGTGCTGCAGGGCATGACGCCGTTCAAAGCGGCTTTCATGCCGCTGGTGCCGCAGGCTTCGAAACCGACCACCGGGGTATTCAGCCAGATGTCGCAACCCGAGGTCATAAGCCGGGCCAGCTTCATGTCATAGTTGGGCAGGTAGGCGACGCAATCCGAGAATTCGCCGTCGGCCAACCGCCTCACCTCGTTGAGCAGCCCCTGGCCGTCGCCGTCGCCCGGATGGGCGTAACCGGCGAAGACCACGCGGAACGGTCGGGCCAGATTGCGGGCCATGCCGCCGAACCGGCCCTGGTCCTCGAGCAGGGCCATCGGGCGCTTGTACCGCACCATCCGCCGGGCCCAGCCGGCCAGCAGCGTGTCCTTCGGCCAGTCGCGCCCGGTGACTTTCTTGATGTACGCCAGGAGCTCGGCCTTGCGTTCCTGGTGCTTCATCCAAAAACGGCCGGCCGCGGTGTCGGCGTCGCCGATCATGTCCCAGGTCGGCACATGGACGCCGTTGGTCACGGCGACCATCGGGTGGTCGGTCCAGATCTCCTTGGCCTTGGCGGCGTGCAGCCGGCTGACCGAATTGATGATGGTGGTCATGCGAAAGGCCAGCATCGACAGCGAGAACTCGTTGGATTGCTGCACCAGCCCCAGGGAGATCAGCTTATGCAGCGGCACCATCAGCTCCTCGCTGTAACGCCGCAGCAGCATGGCCGTGAGGTCGTAACTGTAGATCTCGTGCCCGGCCGGCACCAGCGTGTGATTGGTCATGACGATGCGGCGGCGGGCGAACTGTTTGGCTTCGTCGAAACCGAGCTGCCGCTCCTTCATCTCGTGATGAATGAGTTCGAAAGCCAGCATCGCCGAATGACCCTCGTTCAGGTGGTAGACCGAGGGGTGGATGTTCAAGGCTTCGAGCAGCCTCAGGCCGCCGATGCCCAGAAGTATCTCCTGCTTAAGCCGGGTGGCCTTGTCGTTATCGTAAAGCCGGTTGGTGATGCCGCGGTCGGAAGGGTTGTTCTCCTCGCAATTGGTGTCCAGCACCAGCAGCGTGACGGTGGTCCCGAACTTCATCCGCCAGCAGCGCGCCCTGACCTGCCGGTCCTGGACGGGCACGGTGATGTGCAATTTCTTGCCGTCCTTGTCCAGCACCGGTTCGAACCCGGCCTCGGACGGCGGCGTGGTCTGGCATTCCTCGACCTGGCTCCCGGCGACATCGGCGGTCGGACAAATATAACCGTCGCGATAATACAGCCCGACGGCTACCAGGGGCAGTTTCAAGTCGGCCGCCTCCCGGACCATGTCGCCGGCCAGGACGCCCAAGCCGCCGGCGTAACGCCTTTTCTCCTCGTCCAGGGCGTATTCGGCGCAAAAATAGGCCACCGGACGCTCGTTGAGCCTCTCGAATTCAGTCGTGTTGCGCAGCTTGTCGAACAACTTTACTTCGCGCTGATTCGGCGTCATACGGCTAAGTCTTATCCCGGCCGCGACCGGCCCGGAGGCGGACGGCCAGCCTTGAATATGATAATTATACCACATTCGGGCTGTCCTATCCCGGCCAAAAAACAAGTCAGGCGGCCTTGGCGCGGCTTCGCCGCCGATCCCGGGCCGCCAACGAAAATCGGCAACCGCAATAGTCCTGCCGATAGACCCGGTGTTCCGCGATCAATCCCTCCGCTTTTTCCTGCCGCCCGCCCTTTTTCCAGTCCTCGGACAGGAAGTCCAGCCCGAATTCGGCGGCGATCGCCCGGCCGCTGGCGTTGACGGCGGCCGTATCCTTGCGCCGGCTGCTCGACAGGCTGGTGGCCAGGACGGCGAAGCCGTTGTCCCGGGCGTAAGCCGCGGCTTTGGCCAGACGCAGGGCGATGCAGGCCTGGCACCGGGGACCGTTCTCCTTGTCCTGGCTGATGCCGGCCACCCTGGTTTCCCAGACCTCGGCCTCGCGGTCCTGGTCCGCCACGGGTATCCCCCACTGCCGGCAGACCCGCGCCACCTCGGCCTTGCGCTTCTCGTATTCGGCCGGCGGATGAATATTGGGATTATAAAAGAACGCGGTGACCTCGCGGCCGCGCCTCAGCTCGTCGATGACGGCGATGCTGCACGGCGCGCAGCATACGTGCAGTAAAAGTCTGTCGTTCATCGCGGTCGGATCATTTGGCATGGCGGAACCATTCCGGCATGAAATCGACCGAGACGCCGCCGTAACCGGAAACACCGCCCTTGACCTGCAGCATGGACTTGAAGCCGTCCAGCTGATCGTAAAGCTTTTTCATCATCTCCAGCTTCGCCTTCTGCAACGGCTCGGCGGCAGCGGCCATGCGGCGGTCCAGCGCACCGCGATAGGCGGTACCGACCCGCTCATTGACCAGCCGGTCGGCCTCGCCGGCGCCCCGGGCCGACGCCAGGGCCGAGACTTCCTGGCGGAATTTTTCGGCGTTGCCGGCCCACTTCTCGGGATCGGCTTGCTTCATCTCGGACAGCAGGAAGGCCAGGCTGATCTTGGCGCTTTCGTTGTCCGGCGCCAGGCCGGCGATGCCGGACAAGGTCTCGACCAGCCGGGAGTATTCGGCGAGCTCGTCCCGAAATTTCTCACGCTCGCGCCCGGCCTCGATCTCCGTTATGTCCTCCGTCATGTCGTTCCCGGTCTCCGGCGCGGACTCAACTGGCCGGACGGATTCCATCGGCGCGCCGCTGGCTTCTTTTTTCTCATGGCTGTTCATAAATGCTCGGCTAGATCCCCATATATTCTTTTTCCGTCTTGGTCGTGAATGCATTCAATTCGGCCAGGGCCGCATCGAAATCAT
>CAYPMU010000140.1:0-3404 GCA_964411975.1 uncultured Gammaproteobacteria bacterium
AGCGGCCGGCGCGGCGATCCCGGATCGGGCAGGCAGACTACGTCAGGCGGCCGCCGATCGATGCCGGCGGCGTACTGGCGGATGAATTGCAGCGTCTTGGCCGTGCGCCCGGTATTGGGCGGTCCGACCACGACGGTGTTGTAATGGCTCAGGGCGTAGCCGCTCGAGGACAGCTTGAGTCCCAGCGCGACCGACGACAGGGCCTGGCCTTGACCGATCACGCCCGGGGAGGCGCTGGTATCGGTGTCGACCGGAGGGCAGACGCGGCGCAACCGTTCCGTAGGGACGGCGTGCTTGGCGCGATTTGCGGCAGTCATGACTACCTCCTGTTCTGGATGAAAAGAACTGCAGGCCAATCTAATCATCGCGACCGGCAACTGTCAAAACGCCTGATCGCGGCTGTTTTCGGCCGCCTCCGGTCCAAGCCGCGCATAAGGTAAAGATTGACAGTATCAGGCAAAGGTGTTAAATATCACCGTTCTTTCGACAGTCCAAAAACCACATCGGAGGCTTATCATGGTCCAGTTGCTCATCGTCCTGGCCGTCTTGGCCGTCTTGGCACTGGCGACGGGCGTCGTCGTCCTGGTCCGCTGTCCGGACCTGCATCTCTGGCCCAGCGTCACGCGCTGCCGTATCTGCGAAAAGCGGGTCTATGCCTGGCAGAAGCAGGATTTCCGGCCGTACGTGGTCCGCTTCGATGACCCGGAAGACCTGCTGGCGGACTATCAGGGGCGGATCTCGGCCAGCGGCATCGTTCATCGGCGCTGCAAGGGCACGCCCGCGGTCACGCTGCCGGTCCGGCGCCGTTCGGTCGGCTGACCTTGCGCCGCGTCCGGACGCGGCTGCCATCCCGCGACCCTCGTCGCAAAATAGCAGCATCATCAAAGAAGGAGGAGGAACATGGACGGAATTTGCTGGCGCTACGGCATCATTCACAGCGTGCAGAACCGGAACGGCGGCATCGTCATCGAGGTCGAGGACTTCGAAGAGGGCGTCATGTACCGGTTCCGCGGCGAGGACGCGGACCAGCAGCACGGCGACCGCGTCTACTTCCTGCCGGAAGCCAAGACCTGGCGGGGCCGTCCCTGCACCAAGCGCGTCCTGCCGCGCATCTGAACGAACTTGTCGGCCTCTGTCTCATGAAACACCCGTCTTGAAACGGGTGTTTTTTTCTGGTCGAAAGCGGATATTGACCTGAGCCGGCGGAGCTGATAAGGTGACCCGTTCTTTCACCGCAAGGAGGCGGCACAATGACGCGTATCGCTGAACTCAAGTCGCGTTTCGAGCAGGAACCGTTGGGACAACTTCTGAAGGCGCGGCTGGAGGTCCTGGAGGACGGTCGTGCCGTCATCGCGGTCCCGGCCGGATCGGAGCTGACCATCGTCGGCGGCATCGTTCAGGGCGGCGTCACCACCGCCGTGGCCGACTATGCCGGCGTCTACGCGGCCATGACGCGCATCCCGTCCGGCCACACGCCGGCCGTGCAGATCAGCATCAATTTTCTCCGGCCGGTAGGGCTGGGGGAGACGATGCGGGCCGAAGCCCGGGTGGTCAACGAGAGCCGCGGCCAGGTCGTCGCTTCGGTCGAGGTCCGCGGCAGTGACGGCAAGCTCAAGGCCGTGGCCACCATTCTCTTCGCCAAACCCGGCCGCTGAAAAAACATCGTCGCCGCGCCGGTCCCCGTACCGGCGTGTTTTTTATTCCGCCGCCGCGTTGGCGAGCGTCCGGGGTTGGGGTATCCTATGATCGGTATGCAGGCTTCGGTGGGCGGCAAAAGCGCTTTCAGGAAGGTCATCATCGCGGCGTCGGCGCTGCTGTTGATATTTTTCGGCGTCTGGTTCGACGGCCGACGTCCGCCGGACGCCGAACGTCCGACTGCGTCCGACAAGCCGTTGTACGGACCGGCGCGCCCCGGCTCCGGATCTGGGGACGTCCGTCCGGAAGCGGCGGCCGGCACTTTCTATCCGGCCGATCCCGGCGAGTTGCGGGCGCTGGTCGACGCTTTGTTCGCGGCGGCTCCGGCCGCTCCCGTCGCCGGCCGCGCCCGCATTATCCTGGCGCCGCACGCCGGCTACGATTACTCCGGCCCGGTCGCCGCGGCAGCCTTCAAAGCCTTGGCCGGTTCCGGCTATGAGCGCGTCATCATCATCGGCAACAGCCATCATACCCGCTTCGACGGGGTCAGGGCCGACGGCCATGACACCTGGAATACCCCCTTGGGCCCGGTGGCCGTTGACCGGGAATTCATCGGCCGCCTGACCGCGGCCGCCGCGGCGGTCGGCGTTGATCCGGCCCCGCATGATCCGGAGCATTCGCTCGAGGTCATGGTCCCGTTATTGGTCGGCGTCCTTGGGCCGGACGTGAAGATCGTGCCGCTGCTTTTCGGTTCGGGCGGCGGCGCCGCCGCAGACGATCTGGCCGCCGCGCTGCGGCCGCTGCTCGATGACCGGACGGCCGTGGTCATCAGTTCCGATCTGGCGCATTATCCCCGATACGAGGATGCCAATATCCTGGACGGGGCGACGGTCCGGGCCGTCCTGAGCGGCGACCCGGATGTGTTCCGCGCGCGGTTCGCTTCGTCGTCGGACGGCGCGGTGCCGCCGCCGGAGACCCTGGCCTGCGCCGGCATCGCCATCGAGAGCGGCCTGGTCCTGGCCCGGGCCATGGGGTTGGCGCCGCGGCTGCTGCAGTACGCCAACAGCGGCGACCGGCCGTCGGGGTCCAAGGACCGGGTGGTCGGTTACGCCGCCGTCGCTTTCAACGAGCCCCTGCCGCCGCCGGCGCGGGAATTGGATCCGGCCGAGCAAGCCGAGGCCCTGGCCATCGCCCGCCAGGCCCTGGTCGGCGCTTTTGCCGGAGCGGATCGCGCGCCCGCGGCCGGAACGGCGGTCTTCGGGGAGAAGCGCGGCGTATTCGTGACGTTGAAGAAGGGCGGCCAGCTGCGCGGCTGCATCGGCGTCTTCGAAACCGACCGGCCGCTGGCCGAATCCATCTGGGACATGGCCCGGGCGGCGGCGTTCGACGACGGTCGTTTTCAGCCCCTGACCGCCGCCGAGCTGCCGGAGATCGAGATCGAAGTTTCGGTCCTGTCGCCGCTGGTCCGCGTGGCCGGCGCCGCCGAGATCGAGGTCGGGCGGCATGGCGTGTATTTGCGCCGGGGCGGCAGCAGCGGCGTGTTCCTGCCTCAAGTGGCCGCCGAACAAGGCTGGGATAAGGCTGAATTCCTGACCGCTCTTTGCCGGGATAAAGCCGGCCTGGCCGGCGATTGCTGGCAGGATCCCCGGACGGAGCTGCGTGTTTTTACGGCCCAGGTGTTCTGACGGTCCAGGACTTCATCCGGATGCCGCCGCCCGGGGCCGAGGGGTTGACAAAAACCAGCATTTATGTTATTCTGCCTTGTCCAA
>CAYPMU010000141.1:0-3357 GCA_964411975.1 uncultured Gammaproteobacteria bacterium
AGCCGCATGATGGTGGTCTTGCCGGCGCCGTTCGGACCGATCAGCGCCACTTTCTCGCCGGACTCGATGCGGAAGCTGACCGACTGCAGCACGGGCCTGGCCGCGGCGTTCGCCGGCGCCCGCCCCTCTTCGAGACAGGCGGCGGCGTAGGAATGGACCACGCCGGAGAATTCGACGCGCGGTACGGCGGCGGCCGGCAGCGCGACGGCATCCGGCCGGTCCTTGATCTCCGGTTCCAGGGTCAGTGCCCGCATCATCGCCCGCACCGACGGCAGGGCCGAATTCATCTGGTGCTCGATCTGGCCGATGCGCCAGAGGTTGTCGATGAACTGCCGGCTCCAGCTGAACAGCGGGAACAGCAGGCCGACGGTCCATTGCCCCTGCCAGACCAGCCAGGCGCCGTAGACGGCAATGGCCAGGAAGGACAGGTCGGCGATCAATCCGCGGACCGACGTGGCCTTGATGAACCACAGCCAGAAGCGCAGGTCGGTGCCGAAGATCCTTTGGAGCCAGGTCTGCAGATGAGCGACCTCCTCGGTCTCTCTGCCGCAGGTCTTGACCCGCTCGATCTTGTCCCAGCGCTCGACGCGGAAACGGTTGGCCCGCCGGAACTCGGCGTCGATCGGCGTGCAGGCCTCCATGCAGCGCCGGTTCAGGAAGACCGCCCAGACCAGGTAATTGATCAGGAGGGCGGTCATGACCGCGCCGACGATGGCCGACAGGACCCAGAGGAACACGAAAGCGATGGACAGATCGAAGATGGCCTGGACGCCCTGGTACAGGAGCATTTCCTGGATCCAGGTGACCCGGCCGCGGCCCTTCTCCATGTTGGCGACCGACAGCGCGTTGTTGTCGCGCAGGTGCTGTCCCAGCGACTTGGCCATGAACAGTTCGGTGGTGCGGCTGTCGACGCGGACGATGCTGGCGGCCAGCATGTGTTCCCGGCCGGCCCAGCTGAGATGGCCGAACAGGCGGGACAGGAGCATGCAGACGAAGAAGCCGGCCAGCCCGATGGCGGCCGTGCGCAGGTCGCGGGCCGTCAGCCCGTCGAACAGCCAGCGGATCAGCCAGGGCTGAGCCATGGCGAAAAGAGTGCTGAAGAACGCCGCCAACAGCAGGCGCCGGGCCCACTTCTTGGCGGTCTGGTCGATCAGTTCGTTCCAGACCCAGCGAAATACCCGAAAACTCTCCTTGGTTTCTCCCAGATATTCCCGCCAATTCTTGGCGATCTTCCTGGTTTCCTGAGGGTCATTCGACATGACCGCCTCCTAAGCTTCAAAAACGCATTGTCAACGAGCGTGCCTCGCGAAAGCGGGACCGCTCAACTTAACAAAAAAAGCCCGGGGCGTCAACCGACCCGGACCACGGCCAAATGAGGCGGCCTAGGAGCGCTCTAAATAAGCTTCGATAAGGCGGATATAAAAGTTGTCTGACAACTTTTACTCAAAAGTTGTCTGACAGTTTTTGCGGGCGCGGTCGAAAACGCGGCGCAGCGGCTCGAAAATGCCGATGGTCTTGGCGACCTCGCCGGGCACGCCCAGGATGCAATCCAATTCCGCGACCTCTCTGGCGTTCACCCAGGCGTGGCCGTCGAAGCTGCCTTGTTCGGTCCGGACCTCGCCGCTGAGATAGCGGGCGGCGAACTTGATGAGCAGGGTCGGCACGCCGTCGGCGCGCACGTAAGCGACGCTGTTGACGTAGGCCAGATGGGGATCGATCTCGACGCCGGCCTCTTCGCGGGTCTCGCGGACGAGCAGCTTCTCGACGGCGTCCTCGAAATCCAGGACCTCGCCGTTGAGCCGGGTCGGGCACTTCAGGTCGAGGTCGGCCCACTCCAGCTTGCCGCCGGGCACGCACCACTTGCCGGGATGGACCTTTTCCCTGGCCGAACGGCGCAGCAACAGGCAGCGGCCGTCGCTCGCGCGCCAGACGACCACGTTGGCCACGACGTAGAACAGCTTGTCCTCCTTGGCTTTCTCCAAGCCGATGCGCTCCGCCGGCATATCAGGACTCCTCCAAAATTATCTTTTCTTTGAAGGCACCGCGCTGAGCCAGTTTGACCTCCTTCAGCCGCGCCACTTCTTCCGGCCGGAAACCTTTGCGCTCGCAGATGGCGTCGACCACCTCCAGGATGTCGGCGATCTCCTCGGCGCTCTCGCTGGCCAGGAACTCCTTGACCTCCTCGGTCAGTTTTTCCTTGAGTTTGGCCCAGTACTCCTCGTCGGTGGCGATATGGGTCTTGGGCTCGACGCCCTTTCTCCGGATGACCTCGGGTATCCGGTCGCGGACGAGTTTGTCGTATCTGGTCATAGTCAAAATTTCGGCGCCGCGGCCCCTTGCTGGCTGCCGTACTTGGCCGCGCCGGCGCTGACGATCGGTTCGGAAAGCTTGATGAAGGTCAGGAGGGCGATCGGCGTTCCCGGACGCAGAATGATGTCGAACGGTCCGAGGTTGGCCATCTCCAAAGTGACCCGGGCCGGGGCTTCGTAATTGCCGTCGATGGTGCTCGAAGTGCAGTGGACGATCAGGCCGACGCGGGCGCAGGTGCTGCGCCCCTCGATGGAACCGACCAGGTCGCGGGACATCTGGAAACTCTCGTGAGTGGCGCCCAGGACGAACTGGCCGGGCCGGAGGCGGTAACCGTCCGCGCCGATCTTCACCGGTTCGAATTTCAGGTCGCTGCCGCCGGCCAGGTCGGCCGTTTGGCCGGGCGCGGGCACTAAAATCTCCTCGGCCAGGTGCAGGCGGATGCCCGTGGGCCGGATATTCTTACGGTCAAAGTCGGGCAAAACGGCGATCTGGCCCTGGTCGAGATATTTGGCGATGGTGGCTTCGGAAAGGATCATTTTCTTCCGCCTTAATTGAGCTTGAATAAGCGGGGCTCAGGCTTGACAGTAAACGTATTCTATGTTATTGTATGGGCTTGTGCAATCATCGAGATAAGAAAGAGTCGTCTTAGGAGGGGCCTGGCCCCGAAGCAAGGCAGGGATAAAGCAACATTGTTTCACCGCTATCAGGCTTAAGCCTCACGCGGCCCACCTGCACCCGAACTTCCGCTCTTCGCACCCCGATCGTTAGAGAGACATCCAAAAGGAAAGGACGCACAGGTCCCGAAGCTCCACAGGATATAGCTACACAGTTTGCCTGATACGGAAACTTCAACTCTCCAACAACGCTCCGCGGCTCGCTCATGCAGCCATAAGAGCACCAAAACCCCCGGGCTTGTCCGGGGGTTTTTGTTATACCCTTCGGACGGAGTCGGTAAACCACCTCGACCAGCCGCGGGGCCTGTCACGGTTTTCACCCCGGACGTGCTCGCTCGCCCGGCTCGCTCCGCGCGACCGGGGACCCCAAAAC
>CAYPMU010000142.1:0-3320 GCA_964411975.1 uncultured Gammaproteobacteria bacterium
GGCCGGTGACGACGGTGCCGCGGCCTTCGATGCTGAACACGTCCTCAATGGCCATCAGGAACGGCTTGTCGGTCTCGCGGACCGGTTCCGGGATGTACTTGTCCAGGGCCTCCAGCAGGTCCATGACCGGCTTGGCGTCCGGACCGGTCGGGTTCTCCAGGGCCTTCAGGGCCGAACCGCGGATGACCGGGACCTCTTTGCCGGGGACGTCGTCTGTGGAGAGCAGGTCGCGGACCTCCTCTTCGACGAGGTCGACGAGTTCCTTGTCCTCGACCTGGTCGACTTTGTTCAGGAAAACAATGATGTAGGGAACGCCCACCTGGCGGGCCAGAAGGATGTGCTCGCGCGTCTGGGGCATGGGACCGTCAGCGGCGGAAACGACCAAGATAGCGCCATCCATCTGGGCGGCGCCCGTGATCATGTTCTTGATGTAATCAGCGTGGCCGGGGCAGTCGACGTGCGCGTAGTGGCGCTTGTCGGATTCATACTCCGTGTGGGCCGTGGCGATAGTGATGCCGCGAGCCTTGGATTCCGGAGCCTTGTCCAGGTCGTCGATCTTCTTGTCCTGAGCGACTTTGCCGTTGGACCTCAAGACCTGCAGGATAGCGGCCGTGAGAGTCGTCTTACCATGGTCGACGTGGCCGATGGTACCGACGTTAACGTGAGGCTTGGTGCGCTCGAATTTCTTTACCTCTGCCATAGTGATTTAGATCCGCTTACTCTGTCCTTAAGGAACAGACCGGATGATTAATGATTTATAAGGTTATTATTCTCTTTAAAAAGTAACTGGGAGTATATACCTGAATAAAAGAAGTTGGCAAGTCCCCCGTTGCGACCTTCGCCGGTCGCCGCCGGACGGCCAACTATTCGATCGGCTCCAGATAAAATCGCTCTTCCTCCTCGAAGACGCTGGCGATGCCGCTGAACGGAGCCGCGGTTTTGGCGGCGGCTTTAAGCTCATCAGCCCGCTTCTTTTCTTGACCATTCTTCCAGGCTGCGATTTCGCGGTTTATCTTATCCAAGAGCTCCTCCTGTGTCAAGTCTGCGGACCCGGGATTGGCCGCGGCGGCGGACGGCTTAATGACCGGCTTGGCCTCAATAGTCTTTTTTTCTTTTATTTCAGCGTTTTTTTGAGCTTTTGGTTCCTCGTTCTGCGGCACCGGGACAGATTCCTCCGAGACAGCCGGTTTTGACGATAAATCAGCCGGCTCTTCGACCTGGCTCAGGGCAGGTTTTACGCCAACGCACAGCTTCTCATAAGAAGACAGGTCCATGACCACGACCGCCTTGCCGGTATTCGGATCGGCCAAGACCACGCGGTCCCCCGTCCGCTCAACCAGGCTGACCAGACGTGAAATAAGTTCCGGATTCATAACGGTCATATCTTAGTGTAAAACCGGCAAATGTCAATACCTTAATATGATGGATGCCGCTGCCGGCAGGACCGGCCGACCGGTTGCCTCTGGCCGGAACGTCAGATGATAATAAAAACCCCGCGGAAAGCGGGGTCGGCTGCAGCCCCTGGATCAAGGTCGGGTCAGGCGCTGCAGAATGATCCACCTGATATCGTCCGAGGTCTCCACCTCCCGGTCCGGAGGGATGACCAGAGTACGCACATTACTGCCGGCCGGAATGACGCGTCGGGCGCCGCGAAAAGAGCTTGAAGGCGGGATACGGAAAGACCTCTCCGCGACGCCGCGGCGGCGATCGGCCGCGTGGATGACGGTGCCCTCGCCCGTCAGCAGGCCGACATGGCCGATGGCGGACGCTGGATCCTCGTCGAAATAACCGCGGCTGCCGGCGGAAAAGACCAGGTCGCCCGGCAGCAACGCGTCGAACGCGACCGGCCGGCCGATCCTGAACTGCTGAATGGACCGGCGCGGCAGCCAGATACCCCGCTGGGCGAACAGCCATTTGATGAAACCGGAACAGTCGAAGAGATCCGGCGCCTCCGTCATGGCGGCGCCCCGCCGGTATCGGCTGGCGCCGACGCGGTCGCGCGCCAGAGCGACGAGATCGACGCGGCATTCCTCGAAACCGGCCTGCCGCAGCAGACGCATGGCGTCAGCCTGGCCTATCGGCAGTCTCAGGGCGCCGAGGTCGACGGCGCAACGGTTGCCCGCGGCATGGTATCCGAACATCACAGCCTCCTCTTGGGGTCATTCATGACCGACGGCACGGCTTCGATACTATAGACGGATAACGGAAGTGTCAACGGCCAGTAGGCCGGCCGGGCACGCGCGGAATAAGCGGCGGCAAACTTAAAGCCGGCCGCTGAAGCGGCCGGCTTTGATCTGTCCCGTTATTTCTTCTTGCCCGCCTTGATGGTCTCGGCGACGTTGGCCGGGACCGGTTCGTAGCTGGAGAATTCCATGGAGTAGGACGCGCGTCCCTGGGTCATTGACCGCAGCTGGGTGGCATAACCGAACATCTCGGCCAGAGGCACGAAAGCGTCGATGACCTTGATGTTGGCGCGATCGCGCATCTCCTTGATCTGGCCGCGTTTGGAACTGATGTCCCCGATGACGTCGCCCATGAACTGCTCCGGAGTCAGCACCTCGACCTTCATCATCGGTTCGAGGATGACCGGACCGGCCTTGGAGCAGGCTTCCTGGAAAGCGAACGAGCCGGCCAATTTGAAGGCCACTTCGTTCGAATCGACCTCGTGGTAAGTGCCGTCGAAGACCGTGGCCACGACGTCGACCACCGTATAGCCGGCCTGGATGCCGCGGTCGAGGGCTTCCTTGACGCCCTTCTGGATGGCCGGGATGAATTCGCGCGGGATGGCGCCGCCCTTGACCTCGTCGACGAACTCGAAGCCTTCGCCGCGCAGCTTGGGCGCGACCCTGATCCAGCAGTGGCCGTACTGGCCGCGGCCGCCGGACTGCTTGATGTACTTGCCTTCGGCTTCGGCCTCGCGGGTGATGGTCTCGCGGAAGGCCACCTGCGGATTGCCGACGTTGCATTCCACCTTGAACTCGCGCTTCATGCGGTCGACGATGATGTCCAGGTGCAGTTCGCCCATGCCCTCGATGATGGTCTGGTTGGTGTCCTCATCGGTGTGCACGCGGAAGGTCGGGTCCTCTTCGGCCAGCTTCTGCAGGGCGATGCCCATCTTCTCCTGGTCGACCTTGGTCTTGGGCTCGACGGCCAGCGAGATGACCGGCGTCGGGAAGGTGATGTGCTCCAGCTGGATCGGGTGGTTCTCGTCGCACAACGTGTCGCCGGTGAAGGTGTTCTTCAGGCCCACGGCCGCGGCGATGTCGCCGGCCAGGACCTCGTCAACCTCCTCGCGGGAGTTGGCGTGCAGGCGGACGATG
>CAYPMU010000143.1:0-3311 GCA_964411975.1 uncultured Gammaproteobacteria bacterium
CAGCGCCAGGCCGACGAGGATGATGGTCGCCAGGAAAATGTTCGATCTGTTCATAAAATCCGCTCTCTCGGCCCTTTAGCTTACGGGCCGCCGCTCTCGTCAGGGCTCGATCTGGATCTTGTTGACGATGCCGTTGATCGCGTCGGTGAAATACAGGTTCTTCCGGTCCGGGGTCAGCATGATGTTGTCGATGGTGTGGCTACCTTCAGGGATGGCGATCTGTGTCTGGAGGCCGGTGTTGAGGTCGATCCTGTAGAGCGTGTCCGGGACGTCCGCGACCACGGCCGGCTGCAGGCCGGCGCCGCGGGGCATCTGTTCCGGATCGGGCACGGCGCAGTACAGCGTGCTGTCGTCGGCGAAGGTGCATTTGTCCGCCCAGGTGTTGACGTTGAGGCTGCGGCGGTTCTTGCCGATGTCGTCGCCGACGGCGTCCACTATCCAGAGCGACGGCTTGTAGTCCGAAAGTTCGCCGGCCACGCTGTAGACCATCTGTTCGCCGCTGGGCGCCCATTGCGGCCGGAAGTCCAGGCCTTCGACCACCATGGACTTGAAGTTCTCGTGGTTCTGGCCGATGAAATAGACCTCCTTGGCATCGACGCCGAAAGACTCGCCGGTCGTGGAGGTGGCCACGATCTGGTTGTTGGGCGACCAGGCCACCTGCACCTTGTCGGCGTTGCTCCCCAGCTCCTGCACGGCCCGGGCGCCGGTGCCGTCGGGGTTGGAGACGATCAGGAAGCGGTTGCTCTGGTCGATGCCGATGCTTTTGGCCACGATCTTGTCGCCGGAGGTGCTGAAATCGAATTCCTCCCAGTGCCGCGGCAGGGTCACCTGCGTGCTCGTGGCGAAATCATAGTAGATGTTGGAGCCGTCCGGATATTCGATGATCGCCTTGTTGCCGCCGGGGTCGAAAGTGGCCTGGTCCACGTTGTAGAAGACCTTGGAGGACAGCGATTCCAGCGAGCCGTCCGGCAGCATGCGGTAGAATTTGCCGTCGACGCGGTTGTAATAGTTCAGGCTGCCGGTGTCGGAGAGCGAGGCCCCGACGGTCGGGGAGGAGATCACCGGCGTGGTCAGGGTCACCCCGCCTTCGGCGAAGCGGCTGACGCCCACCGGCAGGAGCGGTTCGTCCGGCGCTTTGTCCGACGGTATCGGCTGGGGAGCGCCGATGCCGGCGACCGGCAGGCCCGTGACGCCTTCGTTGGCGTTGATCTCCGGCGGCAGTTCCGGCGGCGCGGCCGGGCCGCGGAAGAACAGGTAATAGATGCCGAAGCCCATCAGGGCGACCAGGGCGAAGAAACCGAGGAGCAGGAGCAGTTTTTTGGCGTTCATATGGGATTAGTTAGCAGATCAGGCCCAAGGTCAGGCCGCATTTGACTATTTGGATTATCAGGACGATGAGGACGACCACCAGGAACAGCAGTCCGTACCATAAGCAGGTCCAGGCGGTCCATTGCATCCAGTCGGCCAACAGGACCCAGGTGATGTTCTTCAGCTGGAATTTAGTCGCTTCATCCGGCGTCTTCGGCACCTGGAGGCCGCCGCCGCGCTGGGCTTCCTTGAATCTCGCCGACGTTTTCCTCAGCTTTTCGTTGGTGCTGATCATGATGCCGAACACCACGGGGATGAAGATCCAGCAGGCGATCCAGTTGCGCAGCAGACCCATCGTCTGTTTGCGGATCATGAAAGTGGCCTTGGCCTTGATGATCTCCCGTTCCAGGCTGCCGGCGCCGGCGGCGATGGCCTGCCCGGCTTTCATAGCTTCGTCCTTGGCGATGGCCGCCACCACGGGAGCCGCTCCCGGTCCGGCGTAGGCCAGACCCTGCGGCAGGGCCAGGGCCGATAACCGGCCATGCTCCAATTCCCGGCGCCAGGCATCCGGGTCCTCCCGGTCGGCGGCCGGGCGCGCCGGCGCGGCGTCGTCCGTTGCCGGAACGCGCGGCGTCAGGCGGCCATGCTCCAATTGCCGCCTCCAGAGGCGTTCGTCATTGCCGATGTGGGCCGTTCTTTTCTTATTTTGCTGGGACTTTGACATGGGCCAGGCGTTTGACTATCACGATCGCGTCGTTCTTGAGATTGATGACGGCCTTGTCGCCGGCGTGGAAAACCTCGGCCAGGAGGTCCTTGGCCAGGGGATTCTCCACCAGGTCCTGGATCTGGCGGCGGACGCCGCGGGCGCCGTACAGCGGGTTCCAGCTCTTGTCCGCGAGGAAGGCGGCGGTCTTCGCGCCGATGGTCAGGGCGACGCCGTAGTCGCGCTGGACGCGTCCGGCCAGTTCGGCCAGCTGCAGGCCGACGATGGCCTCCAGGTCGGTCTTGGCCAGCGGCCGGAAGACGGTGACGCGGTCGATGCGGTTGAGGAATTCCGGACGGAAGGACTTCTCCAGCTCCTTGGTCAGGCGTTCCCGGTTCTCCGCGACCTGTTCCTTGGTCACCTCGCCGTCCCGGTGCGAGCCGAAACCGATGTCCGGGGTCAGGAGCTGGCTGGCCCCGACGTTCGAGGTCATGACGATGATGGAATTCTTGAAATTGATCTTGCGGCCGGTGGCGTCGGTGATGTGTCCGTCCTCGAGGACCTGGAGCAGCAGGTTATGGACCTCGTCGTGGGCCTTCTCGATCTCGTCGAACAGCACCACGGAGTGCGGCTTGCGCTTGATGAGGTCGGTCAGCTTGGTGCGCTCCTTGTAGCCGACGTAGCCGGCGGGCGCGCCGATCAGTTTGGAGATGTTGAAGCCCTCGGCGAATTCGGACATGTCGATGCGGACCAGGGCTTCGGGGTCGTGGAAAACGGTCTCGGCCAGGACCTTGGCCAGCTCGGTCTTGCCGACGCCGGACGGCCCGAGGAACAGGAAAGAGGCCAGCGGCCGCTTGGGATCGGCGATGCCGGCCTTGGCCCGGCGCACCAGTTCGGCTACGGCCGAAACGGCCTCGTCCTGGCCGACGATGCGGCGCCGCAGCACGTTCTCCAGGTCGAGCAGGCGGTCCTTCTCTTCTTTGAGCAGGTTGGTCAGGGGCACGCCGGTGACCCGCGAGATGACCTCGGCCACGTCGCGCCGTCCGATCTGCCCGATGATCGGCTTGACCTTGCCTTTGGCCTGGAGCCGGGTCAGGCCGACCTTCTTCTGCAGGTCCTTTTCTCTGGCCTTCAGTTCCAGGGCCTCGATGAAATTCTCTTCGGCGACGGCCTTCTGCTTCTTACGCAGGGTCTTGGCGATCTCTTCTTCCAGCCCCTGGAGCTTCTTGGTCTCGGATTCGCCGCTCTTGGCCACGCGGACGCAGGCGGCCGCTTCGTCGATCAGGTCGATGGCCTTGTC
>CAYPMU010000144.1:0-3256 GCA_964411975.1 uncultured Gammaproteobacteria bacterium
GTCCGGGTCATGTGTGTCAGATTAGCCGCCTTTGCCTCGGGCTGTCAAACCGCGGGGTCCACCGGTCGCCGATCTTTTCGATCGCGCCGGATATTTCCAGCCTGGCGATGGCCGTGCTCAGACGGCTGATGTCCAGGCCGGTCCTGGCCGCCAATATCTCCGTTCCCAACGGTCCGCCGGCCAGTTCGCGGCAGACCGATCTTTGCGTTTCGTCGAGGTTTTTAAGTTCGGCCGGGCCGCGCGGCGCCTTGTGCCAGGAAAAATGGTCAAGGATGTCGTTTCCGGACGTCGCCGGCACGGCCCCTTGTCTCAGGAGTTCGTTGGCGCCGCCCGAGGTCGGTTGGTTGATCGGTCCGGGAACGGCGAAGACCTCCCGGCCGTATTCCAGCGCCGCCGCGGCCGTGATCAGCGCGCCGGATCTCACGGCCGCCTCGACGACGATGACGCCAGAGCTCAGGCCGGCGATGATGCGGTTACGCAGGGGAAAGTGGAGCTTGTGGCCGGCCATGCCCGGCGGGTATTCCGAGACCAGAGCGCCGCCGCCGTCCACGATCTTCTCGGCCAAGGCGGCGTTGCTTCTCGGTCCGACCGAAGCGCGGTCGACGCCCGACCCCAGCACGGCGACGGTCAGTCCGCCGGCATCCAGCGTCGCCTGATGGGCTATGGCGTCCACGCCCAGGGCCAGGCCGCTGACGATGCCGACGCCGGCGCCGGCCAGGGACCGACACAGCAGTTTGGCGGCGGCGACGCCGTAATTGGTCACGCGGCGGGTGCCGACGACCGCGACCAGCTTGTCCCGGCTGAAGGCCGCGGCCGAGCCTCTGAAGAACAGGATCGGCGGAGCTCCCGGCAAGGGTTTGAGCTGGGGCGGGTAATGCTCGTCGAGCCAGGTCAGCGTGTTGACGCCTTCTTTATATATAATGGTCATTTCCCGGTCCGGGTCTATCTGCCGGCGTTCCCGGACGAGAAGCCCGATCGACGACGGTTTGAGGCCGGATGACCACAGAGCCGGCGACGGCGCTTGCCATAAGCGCCGGGCTGAACCGAAGAATTTTAGCGCGGTGCCTAATTCCGGCGCCGGGATCAGGCTGATCCTGGCCAGAGCCGCGAGGAAGGGCGTCTCGGAGCTTTCCATAGCAGGCCGGAGAATAGGGCAGCCGCGGGTATCTGTCAAATCTTCCGCCGGCGCGTCAAAAAACGGCCCTGGCGGGCCGTTCCGGTCTAATTGTACCTGTTCATGGCCGCGTCGATGCCTTCGGCCAGTATGGAACTCAGCGCTTCGGCCGCGCGCCGGCAGGCGCTGTCGAACTCCTTCTTTTCCGCCGGAGCGAACCGTTCCAGGACATAATCTTCAGCCGGCACCGTTTTCAGCCTTTCGGTGGCGATGCCGATCCTGACCCGCCTGATCTGGTCGGTCATCGCCCAGGCGATTATCGACCGGACGCCCTTGTGGCTGCTCGAACCGCCCGACCGGACGCGGATCCGGCCCAGCGGCAGGTCCAGTTCATCGCAGACGACGATGACATCCTTGGCGTCCAGTTTGAAAAATCCGGCCGTGGCGCGAACGGCGTCGCCGGAATTGTTCATGAAGGTCTGCGGCAGCAGCAACACCGTTTTTTTGCCGTCGAGTTTGCCCTGGGCGACCCTCCCCAGGAGATCCTTGGAGTCGCTCCAGGCGGAAAATTCCTCTTCGTGGAGCCGGCGAAAAGCTTCGACGGCCAGGAAGCCGGCGTTATGCCTGGTCTGTTCGTATTTTTTTCCCGGATTCCCCAGACCGACGATGAGCGTGGGCATAATGGTCGTCCTGACAAGGTCAGCCCTGCTGTTGTTTGGCGATCTCCCTGGCCATGATCTTGATCGGCGTCCCTTCGAAACCGAATTCGTCCCGGAGGCGGTTCTCGATGAAGCGGAGGAAATTCGGATGGAGCGTGTTCTTGTCCTTGATCACGACCATGAAGGCCGGCGGCTCGGTCCCGACCTGCGTCATGCCGTAGACCTTGGGCCGGTTCTCGCCTTTGCGGAAGGCCGAATGGTGGATCTTTTTCAGTTTTTCGACGAAGGCGTCGATCTCCGCCTGGGGCAGCTCGCGCTGCCGTTGGGCGTTCGCTTCCAGGGCGTAGCCCAGCAGGCGGCCGACGCGGCTGCCGGTCTTGGCGGCGATGAAAGTGACCGGCGACCAGGAGTAGAAGGGGAGCTGCGCCTGGATATATTTCTGGTATTCTTCGGCCTTGCCCAGCTGGCTGGAGTCGGCCAGATCCCATTTATTGACCACGACGATGACCCCGGCGTGTTTTTCTTCGATCAGGCCGGCCAGGCGTTTTTCCTGCAGGCCGATGCCCTCGGCCGCGTCGATCATCAGGAAGACCACGTCGGCGCGCTCGAGTTCGTTCAGGGTCAGGCTGACGCCGATGCGTTCCAGGCCAGGCGCGACCTTGGCGCGCTTGCGGATGCCGACCGTGTCGATGATCAGGGCGTTCTTGGCGCCGTATTTGTCGTCGACGAAGGACAGCAGCGTGTCCTGCGGTTCCTTGGTCGTGTGCGGCACCTCGCTGACGATGACCCGTTCCTCGCCGGCCAGGCTGTTGAGCAGGGTGGATTTGCCGACATTGGGACGGCCGATGATGGCGATGCGCACGTCGATCTCCGGCAACGGCTTGCTGTCGAGTTTTTTCTCCCTGATCACGGCCATCAGATCGTCCAGCATGTCGCCTACCCCGGAACCGTTGGCCGCGGATATCGGCAGCGGTCGGCCGAAGCCGAGCTTGAGCCATTCCGGCGATTCGGCCAGCCGTCGGGAAGCCGGGTTGTCGGCTTTGTTGGCGGTCAGCATGATCGTTTTTTTGGATCTCTGCAGGTGTTTGGCCAGGGCCTTGTCCTGAGGCATCATGCCGGCGGTCACGTCGACCACGAAAACGATGATATCCGCCTTATTAATGGCCAGCTGGGCCTGGTGCTTAAGGTCTTCTTCGGTGGCGCTTTTCGCGGTCAGGTCCAGGCCGGCGGTGTCGATGACGGTGATGCTCTGTCCCAGCCAATGGCAGTGGCCGTAGTTGATGTCGCGCGTCGTTCCGGCTTGGGGCGAGGTCAACGCCTTTTTTTCCTCCAGTAAACGGTTAAAGAGCGTGGACTTGCCCACGTTGGTCCGTCCGACGATGGCCACGACCGGGGTCATGGTGAGCCGAATATCCATAAGGTCGTTGGTGAAGGCCGCGCTTAGTTCGTGCCGAGCGGCTGAAGCGGCGTTCAGATCTTTTCC
>CAYPMU010000145.1:0-3255 GCA_964411975.1 uncultured Gammaproteobacteria bacterium
CAGACCGAGCGCCGCAGCGAGGGAGCACCCGTGGGGTGCGCAGCGACAGGACCCGTGGCCGGATAGGTGGAGCCGGACCCGTGAGCAGGCCGGCCATTTTCACCGGTCAATGTGCAGGACCCGTGGCCGGTCGGTTGTAGAAGGTCCGGTTGAGTCGCCACAGTGGGGCGGTTTTCTTTTTCCGGCGCCATGTGGTTTAATGGCGGCGGCTCTTTTCAGAAGGAGGTTCCGATGTTCAGACCGGACGTTCTGGTCGAGATCAGTTACTGTCTTTCCCATCCGGAAAAGACGGTCATCCGCACGAACGCCAGGAAAGAAGCGCTGGAGGAGATCATCAGCAGCTGGATCCAGGACCAGATGGGCCGCGGCTCGAAGGAAACCGGCCAGCCGGCGGAAAGGGAGACCTACCTGATTCGCATCGGCCTGCGGATCGCCGACGACGCTTTCGGCCACGAGAGCGACACTGGCAACCACTCGCTGACGGTCGGCCTTGTTCTCGACGTGCTGCGCCGTCTAGAAACGCTCGAAGTCGCCGCGCTCTCTTGAGCGATCCGCCCCCTCTCGGGCGGTTTTTTATTGACAGACCGGTGGGGCGGGGTAAGGTGTGAACCAAGTTCCTTAAAGGGCGGTTCAAGGAGGTACAGGATGAACGGCAAGCAGGAATGGGAGAGGCATCCGCGATATCTCGCGGACGCCGGCGGATTGTTCGGGGCGCCTCCGCGGCTCAAGTGCCAGTACTGCGGCAAGAATGACTACGAGCTTTTTTTCGGACACTGTCGTGCCTGCGCTGACACGAAAGGCGTGCCGAAAAAGACCGCCGAGCCGCAGAAGTTCCACGACGCCTTGAACGGCGGCTGCTCGACGGTCCTCGAGGGCGCGCCTAAGCGCTGGTACAAATGGTGGCACTGGCGGCGCTGGTTCGGCGCCCGATAGATCGGATCACGTCGTTTTCCGCTCCATCTCCGGGGCGGTTTTTTTGTGCGCCAGCACACTTTCCTTGCGGCAGATGACCTCCTCTCGCGAAGGCGGACGGCGCGCCTGCCTGCCGGCAGGCAGGAAGCGCCGTTACCGCCCGCAGGCCGCGCAGCGGCCGTCTGAGCGCACACTGTATGTAAGTTGTTCGAGTATGGGCCGCGAACGGGTCCGGGTCCCGGAGGCTGACCCGAGTCGGACGCGAGGGCGAGCCTATAATGACCTGATCTGGCTCGCCGACGGGAGCCGGACCCGTGAGCAGGCCGAACATTTTCACTGGTCACCTGGCTGTAACTGAAAGCTAGCGCCCCGAGCAGGCGGCATTTATGGTAAAATACCATCACCTATGAGCCTCTACTTTATCACCGGCAATCAGCACAAGTTCGACGAAATAAAAGCCATCATCCCGGAGATCGAGCGGCTGGAATTGGACCTGCCTGAGATCCAGGAGATCGACCCCAAGGCCATTATCAAGGCCAAGCTGCTCGAAGCCCTCCAACACCACGACGGCGAATTCATCGTCGAGGACACCTCGTTTTATCTGGACTGCCTGCCCGGCCTGCCCGGCCCGCTGATCAAGTGGTTCCTGAAAGCGCTGACCAACAAGGGCCTCTACGACCTGGCGGCCAAATACGGCGACTTCGGCGCCGAAGCGCGGACGACCATCGGCTTCGCCCGGAGCCGCGACGACATCCGTTATTTCGAGGGCGTGACCCGCGGCACGGTCGTCCCGCCGGCCGGGAGCGGTAATTTCGGTTTCGGCTGGGACCCGATCTTCCGGCCCGAGGGCTCGTCCAAGACCCACGCCGAAATGACCCGGGAAGAAAAGAATGCCGTCAGTCAGCGGGGGAAGGCGGCCCGCCAACTTAAGGATTCGCTGCGCCAATGATATGAACACGCCATCAAAAAACCGCGGCCAGGTGCAGGTCTATACCGGCGATGGCAAGGGCAAGACCACGGCCGCGCTGGGCCTGGCTATCCGCGCCGCCGGCGCCGGTCTGCGTCCGGCCATCGTTTATTTCGACAAAGGCGGTTCGCATTATTTCGAGCGGCACCTGATAAAACAGCGCCTCGCCGGCCTCATCGATTTCTTCGTGACCGGACTGCCGCGGTTCGATCCGGTCAAGCGCGTCTTCCGTTTCGGCGTGACGCCGGACGACCTGGCCGAGGCCCGGCGCGGCCTGGACCTGGCGCGCGGCCTGCTGGCCGGGCGGCAGTACGACCTGGTCGTGCTCGACGAAGCCGTCACCTCCATCCAGGCCGGCCTGCTCGATGAGGCCGACGTCCTGGAGCTGGTCCGCGCCAAACCGCCGGAGACCGAACTGGTGCTGACCGGCCGCGGCTGCCCGCCGGCGCTCGTGGAACTGGCCGACCTGGTCAGCGAGGTCCGCGACGTCAAACACTACCTGCGCGCCGGCGTGCCGGCCCGGGAAGGCCTGGATTATTGACGGCCGCCGGCCCGGATATCTTGATTCCGGACGGGTCGGTTATGCTATAATATGACTTGGCTAAATCAATAATTATTTCAACATATTTTTTATGGCCGAAAAGAAACTTCGCTTATCCACCATCATCGTCGTCTCCGTCGTCACTTCAGCCGTTTTTTCCACGGCTTTCGGTTTCTGCGCCGGTTTCGTCGCCGGCAACGAGCAGTGGAACGCGGCTTTCTTGAACGCCATGCCCATGCCCATGAGGCGGCTGCTGGCGCCGCCCGAGGCGCCGGTCGGACCGGAGAGATACACCCTGCCCTTTTTGCGCGGCAGCCTGAAGCAGGTCGGGCAGGAACAGGCCGTAGTCGACGCCGTCAAGAAGGCCTCGCCCGCCGTCGTCTCCATCGTCATCTCCAAGGACGTGCCGGTCATGGAGCGTTATTTCGAGGATTCCGACCCGGACGATTATTTCCAGCAGTTCTTCCGGGATTTCCCCGGCATGAATTTCGGCGTGCCGCAGTACCGGCAGAAGGGAACGGAGAAGCAGGAGATCGGCGCGGGCACGGGTTTCTTCGTCTCGGCTGACGGTTATCTGGTCACCAACCGCCACGTGGTCACCGACGAGGCCGCCGAGTACACCGTCATCGCCAAGGACGGGACGAAATACCCGGCCAAGGTCGTCGGCCGCGACTCGGTCAACGACATCGCCATGCTGAAGGTCGAGGGGGACGATTTTCCGTTCATCACCTTCGGCGACTCGGACAAGATCGAGGTCGGCCAGACGGTCATCGCCATCGGCTACGCCCTGGGGCGGTTCGGCAACACCGTCTCCCTGGGCATCGTCTCGGGCGTG
>CAYPMU010000146.1:0-3234 GCA_964411975.1 uncultured Gammaproteobacteria bacterium
GGCGACGCACTGGTCTTCGCCAACTTCCGCCCCGACCGCGCCCGCGAAATGGCCCAGGCTTTCTGCATCCCCGGCTTCGCCAAGTTCACGCGCGATTACATGAAGGACCTGATGTTCTGCACCATGATGGAGTACGAGAAAGGGACGCCGGCCAAGATCATTTTCCCGCCGGAGGACGTTTCGACCTGCCTGGCCAAGGTCATTTCCGAGGCCGGACTGACCCAGCTGCACATCACCGAGACCGAGAAGTACGCCCACGTGACCTTCTTCCTGAACGGCGGCCGGGAAGACGCCTATCCCGGCGAGGAGCGCGTCATCATTCCGTCGCCGCGCGTCTCCTCCTACGACCAGGCGCCGGCGATGTCGGCCCCGAAGGTCGCCGAGCGCATCGTCAAGGAGATCCAGGACCAGAAGTTCGATTTCATCGTCACCAATTTCGCCAACGCCGACATGGTCGGGCATACCGGCAATTTCGCCGCCACCAAGCAGGGCTGCGAGGCCGTGGACGCCTGCCTCGGTCAGATCTACAACGCGCTCATGGCCGTCAAGGGCGTGCTGATCATCACCGCCGACCACGGCAACGGCGAAGAGGTCCTTAATCTGCAGACGGGCGAATTGGACAAGGAGCACAGCACCAATCCCGTGCCTTTCATCATCGTCGGCGAGCAGTGGCGCGGCCAGGCTTCCCCCTCGGGCGAGGTCATCGGCGGCGACCTGTCGATCATGCCGCCGGTGGGCATGTTGGCCGACACCGCTCCCACTATTTTGAAGATACTCGGAGTGCCCCAGCCGCCGGACATGACCGGCGCGCCCCTGATCTGAGGTCCTGGAGCGCTGAAGTACTGAAGAGAACTCACTGCCGCTCCGGCGCTTCAGTACTCCGTCACTTCCGCACTAACTCCCCTCAATCATCGTCATGCCCGAATTGCCGGAAGTCGAGACCATCCGCCGCCAGCTGGCCAAAGAGATCACCGGCGCGGTGATCCGTTCGGTCGACGTCAGGTTCGCCGGCCGTCTCAACGTCAGCGCCGCCGTTTTTCGCAAGCGCCTGACCGGAGCCGGGATCCGGGCCGTCGCGCGGCGGGCCAAGCTGCTGCTGATCCGCCTGTCCAACGGCTGGACCATGGTCGCGCACCTGAAGATGACCGGGCGTTTCCTGCTGGTCAAGGCGGGAGCCGACCCCGGCAAGCATGTCCATGTCGTCTTCCGTCTTTCCGGCCGGCGCGACCTGTTCTTCGAGGATGTCCGCAAGTTCGGTTTCCTCCGGCTCTTCCGCAGCGCCGAACTTGAGGAGAAGGTGTTCGCCCGGGAGGGCTACGGTCCGGAGCCGCTTGAGGCCGGATTCACTGCCGAGAAGTTCGCCGGCTGCCTGAGCGGCCGTTCCGGGAAGCGCATCAAGCCGACCCTGATGGACCAGACCTGCGTCGCCGGCATCGGCAACATCTACGCCGACGAGGCCCTGTGGCGGGCCAGGGTCCGGCCCGACCGGCGCACCGGCAGCCTGACCGCCGACGAAATGCGCGGGCTGTATCGCGGCATGCTGACCAGCCTGCGCGGCTCGATCCGCAACCGCGGCACCTCGGCCGACGATTACCTCGATCTTTACGGACGAAAGGGGACCAACGCCCGGCGGCTGCGAGCCTACGGCCGCGACGGCCGCCCCTGCGGACGCTGCGGGCATAAGCTGGTCAAGATACGCCTGGCCGGACGCGGCACGCATTATTGTCCCCATTGCCAGAAATGAGCGAAGCTATGAAGTACTGGAGTACTGAAGTCCTGAAGTCGCGGAACCGCGCCGTCGCGGAGAGGGCGCGTATTTTTCACCGTCCGCGCTCTCATAATTCCGGCACTCCCCATCATGGTTTTACCCTGATCGAGCTCATGGTCACGATCTCGATCATCGGATTGTTGTCGAGCATCGCCACGGTATCGTTCCAAAGCGCCCGTTCCAGCTCGCGGGACGGCAAGCGCGTTTCCGACGTCAAACAGATCCAGTCGTCCCTGGAGCTGTTCTTCGAGTACAATAATTTTTATCCTTTTGACGGCTTTCCCGGGCAGGAGGGAGCGATACTCGGCCTGCCGGAAACGGTGCGGCTGAGCGATGCCGGGTTCACGGACATGATCGAAGGCGTCGAATACATGGGGACCGTACCGGCCAATCCCGCGCCCAACGGGTCGCCCTACATCTACCGTTCGATGTACCGCGACGGCACGGACTGCGATGATCCGCAATGCGACGCTTACGCCATCCTGTTCACCCTGGAGAAGCCGGCGGGCAGCCTGCTGGCCGGACCGCACGCCCTGACCCCCACCGGCACGGCCGGAGCCGAGGGCGGCTACGCCGGCGCCGGCGTCCAGTCCGCCGGCGGCGGCATCGTGGGCATCGAAGGCACTCAGGCGATGCTGGCCCATCTGGCCGAGAGCGCCACGGAGACCGTAGTCGGTTTCGTCAGCGATCCGACGGTCCAGGCCGTGACCGAAACGGCCGTGGCGCCGACGGCCGCGGCCACGGCCGTGGCCAACACGGCTCTGGCCACCCAGGCGACCGCCGGCGCGGCCACCGGCCAGTATTTTTTCTATTTCCTGACCCAGCCGCTGCTGCTTTTCAAGCGCCGCCGCCGCAGATCCTGGGGCACGGTCTACAATTCGCTGTCGCGCCTGCCGGAAGACCTGGTCATCGTCCGTCTCCTGAACGCCGCCACCGGCCGGCTGGTCAAGAGCGAGGTCACGGACAAGGACGGACGCTTCGCTTTCCTCGTTCCGGAGGGCAAGTACCGGCTGGAAGCGGCCAAGCCCGGATTCGAGTTCCCCAGCCAGGTCCTGGCCGGGATGAAAGAGGACGGCCAGTACCTGGACATCTATCACGGCGAGATCCTGGACGTCGGTCCCGAGGGCGCCGTGCTGACGCCGAACGTCCCCATCGACCCGGCCGTCAAGACCGCTTCCGACGAGGACATCCTGAAACGCGACCGCTGGCGGCAGATCCAGCAGAATCTGGCCGTCATCGGGCCGGTCCTGGGCGGCGCCTCGCTGGTCATCAAGCCGTCGATCCTGGTCGGCTTGCTGTTCGTCCTGCAGGTGCTGGTCTACCTGTTCTTCCGCCGGTTCGCCACGGTCCCGAGTCCCAAGAACTGGGGCATGGTCTATGAAGAGGGGACGCGCCGGCCGGTGCAGAACGCCGTCCTGCGCATTTTCGCCCTGCCCTACCATAAAATGCTCGATTCCCGGGTGTCC
>CAYPMU010000147.1:0-3166 GCA_964411975.1 uncultured Gammaproteobacteria bacterium
ACCGGCTGGACGCCGCCGGCAGCGACCTGTCGGACAGCGGGCCGCTGCGGATGAAACTGTTGCGCTTCGACGGCCTGGCTAATTTCAATACCGTCGAATCCGTCTTCCGGTCCAAGGAGCTCACGCCGGCCAGCCTGGAACATCTTATCTGCTTCGCCGCGGAGTTCGCCGATGACCTGCCGGATGTCCTGGTCGGTCTGGGCACGCTATCCGTCGCCGACCGTTCGCCCAGCCGGTACGGGTCGGCGCCGCCGGGAGGCATTTACGCGCCCGCCGTGGTGCGCGACCCCGGACCGGCGGGTTCGCGGCGGCTGGTCTTCCAGAAGTACGACCGTCTGTTCTCGCCCCGATGGGCCGCGGGCAAAGTCTTCCTGGCCGTGCGCTATCCGCGCGAACGGCAGCGGGCCGCCGCCGCGGCCGCCGGACGACGCTGACCGGCCGTCCGGCCCGGACCGTCAACCTGATGACCCCAGCCAAGGAGTCCGTTCATGAGTCCTGAACAGAAGGTCTATCCCGCCGACATCGACCGTTCGGCCCGGACGCTGGTGGACAGCCTGCGGACCGGCGCGGGCTGGCGGAAGGAGCACGGCCGGATCCAGCGGACGACGATCATCCGCGAGGACGCCTCCGAATTAGAATCGGCCAGAATGACGTATGAACGGGCCGCGGAGATCCTGCTGGAGCAGGGCTACGCCGCCAGGTTCCATTGCCGGCCGCATGACCCCGAGTCGGGCTGCGGCGGGTACGTCCAGCTGGCCATCTGCATCGGCCGCTGATCCGGTCCCGGTCCCCCGTTTCCGGCTCGCCGCTCCCCAGGAGCGGTTTTTTATCATGGAAATACGGACAGGCGTCGCTGAGCAGCCGCCTAGCGGCTTTGAGTACCGGCGCGGTCATGGCGGTTCCCGATGAAGGATGCTTTGAGGCCGCCTTTGGCCAGGAGAAGCGTCATTCCGTAGGCGGTCACGCCCAGCATTGCGGCCGTCAGTGTTCCGATCTCGTAGGCGAAGACGGCCAGGAAGGACACCAAGAGCAGCCCGAAAATATCGCCGATCAGGATAAACAGGGGGATGAGCCAGACGGCGTACCAGGGCATGATCCATTGGCAGGCCAACAGAACGAACACCAGCAGCGGTTGAAGTGAATTGCGGATAAGCCGTTCGGTCCCGGCCGGCGGCTTCATCATGCGGATGGTCAAGAGGGCCAGCAGCAGCGCCGCGGTGATCCGGCCCGCTGGTATGGCCAGTGTTTCCATCAAGACCGACGGCGAGGCCGAAGACAGGGTCCTGGCCGCCGTCCAGACCAGGAAGATGAAAGGGCTGACGGTGTGATACAGCCAGTGCATTGACAGACCGGCCGGTCCGGCCAGCATCAAGCCCCGATCCCAGTACGGGACCGACAACGTGACCAGAACGGCGGTCAGGCCGCAGATAAAAAGGGTTGATCTCCGACGGCAGCCGTTCGGCGCGCCTCGCCCGGTCGCGCACAGGAACACGAGCGCGGCCGGCAGCATAAGCGCGGTCACGTATTTTACCGATATCGACAGTCCGAGGAACGCTCCGGCGGCCAGCGGCCTGCGTTTCGTCAGGAGAAAGACCGACAGCAGGGCGAAGAAGACCAGCGCGCCGTCATTGTGGCCGTTTTGGACCGTTTCCAGCAGAACGACCGGGTTCCAGGCCAGCAGCAGCAGTTTTCCGGCGGCCGCCGCGCGGGTCTGATCCAACGGCCCCCGCGTCAATAGCCAGACCAGGATGAGGCAGCCGCCGAAAAAGATCAGCGCGACGGCCTTGAAGGCCATCACCAGCCGGACGATATTCTCACCGCCCAGCCGCGCCGCCGCCGCGGCGATGGCCGACCAGGCGGGACCGTACGTATTCCTCCAGGCATGCCAGGTCGGGTTGATCAGCGGATAGATCAGGTCGTCGGCATGGTCGTCGGGCACGACGGCGTAGGGGTTTTCGTGGTAGACGGCCGCGACCCGGCCGTAGTAGGCGTAGATAGCGATGTCGGACGAGGTCCGCGGCCGCACCGCGGCGAACAGGGTCAGGGAGAACACGACGGCGAAGATGACGATGACGGCGAGATCGCCGGGACGGCGTGACCGGTCATAACAATAGAACCCCGCCGCGTAAACGGCGAGCAGGGCCAGGAGCAGGAGAATGGGGCGCGAGCCCAGCCGGGCGGCATCCTGAAAAGCGGCCGCGGGCGCCAGCCTGAGGAAAGCGATCCACAGCAACTCGGCGGCCAGTCCGCAGATGATGACGGCCGGGGTGCAGCGGAGACGTCCGTTGATCGTCGCGGCGGGAGATCGCATTTATGTTCATGCGCGGGCGCGTCTGTTCAACCTCGAACGCGCCACCAGAAGCATAACATGAGACATCGGCCGTGGGCAGCGCCGGCCGGGTTCCCCGGACCGGGTTTAATTGCCGGCCGACCTTGCCGGTTTGACCGGACAAAGCGGCCGTGGTTGAATAAGGCCGCAGATCTTTGCATAAAAGGAGGTTCAGATGGCAGACGACAGACCGGACGAGATGTGGAGGATGATCGCGATGCTCGCCGAACACGCGGAGAAGAAGACCATGACCGGTCTGCTCGGCCTGATCGCCGAATCGAGCCGCAGTCAGCTGTCTCCGCGGATGCAGGGATTCGACCTGAAGATCAGGCAGACCAGCATCAAGCGCAAAAAGTTCGGTCATCTGGAGCAGGCGGTCACGCTCTGGGGCCTGGCGCTCTATGCTTTGTGCGCGAGCGCCATCCAGGACGGCCGGCGCGATGCCAGGCTCTACCTGTCGGTGCGCGGCAAACGGCCGGCCGACGAGGTCGTCCGGGCCGTGGCCCGCTGGCTCAAGGAGTCCGGCTGCGTCGTGCGGTTCAAGGACCGCCGTCCGGACGCCCGCATCCTCGTCGTGAGCTACGCATAGCGCGACACCCCCCCCGTTTGCACGGGGGTTTTCTTTTGCCCGCAAACCAAAAACCCGCCCTTTCAGGCGGGTTCTTCTTTGGCAATTAGAACGAGATAGGAGATGTTACGCCTATTTGATATCGCGATCCGCTTGCGCGGACCGAACGACCTAGGAGACCACCGATTGTACATCAGTGGGTCTTGCGTCAAGGAGGCTATAGCGCTCCTCGACGAAGTTTATACTCCCTAGAAAGGAGGTGATCCATC
>CAYPMU010000148.1:0-3165 GCA_964411975.1 uncultured Gammaproteobacteria bacterium
CATAGCAAAAAATAAGGTCATGCCGGTCTTGGAGAAAGCCAAAAACGAGATCATTGCGCTGGTCGCCGGCGCGCTGGGACAGGCGGTCGAAGCCCGACCGTCTGACTTGTCCGTGCCGCCGCAGAAGGACCTGGGCGACCTGGCCTTCGCCTGTTTCGGCGCGGCCAAAGTCCTGAAGAAATCGCCGGTCGAAGTGTCCAAGTCGTTGGCCGCGGCCATCAAGCCGTCGGGTCTGGTCGCCGAGGCCAAAGCCGCCGGGCCGTACGTCAATTTCCGCCTGGACCGCGCGGCTTTTTCCGTCGCCGTCCTGACCGAGGTTCTGGATGCGGCCGACAAATTCGGCGACGCGCCGGCGGTCAAGGGCGAGAAGATAATGATCGAGTACGCCCAGCCCAACACCCACAAGGAATTCCACGTCGGCCATCTGCGCAACGTCTGCCTCGGCCAGTCCGTGGTCAACCTGGCCCGCGCCGCCGGCTATGAGGTCGTGCCGGTCAGTTATATGGGCGACATCGGCGCGCACGTGGCCAAGTGCCTGTGGTGCCTGAAGAAATTCCACGCCAGCGACGCCGTGCCGGAGAACCGCGGCAAGTATCTCGGCCAGATCTACGCCGAAGCCACGCGCCGCGTCGACGAGGACGAGAAGCTCAAGGAAGAAGTGGCCGAGGTCCAGCGTAAACTTGAGGCCCGCGAACCGGAATGGACCAAGCTGTGGCAGGAGACGCGAAAGTGGAGCATCAGCGAGTTCGATGACATCTTCAAAGAACTCGGCATCGAACTTGACCGCTGGTATTGGGAGTCAGAGGTCGAGGAGCCGGGCAAGAAGCTAGTGCGGGAACTGCTGGCCAAGGGGATCGCCCAGGCAGGGGAGCGCGGCGCGCTTATCGTCGACCTGGAAAAATACGGCCTGGGCATATTCCTCGTACTCAAATCCGACGGCAGTTCGCTCTACTCGACCAAGGAATTGGCGCTGGCTCAGCTGAAGTTCAGCGAATACCAGGGCATCAGCCGCAGCGTCCACGTCGTGGATTCGCGGCAGTCATTATATTTCAAGCAGTTCTTTAAGACGCTGGAACTGATGGGTTTCGACAAGCTGAAGACGACGCATCTGGCCTACGAGTTCGTCACCTTGAAAGAAGGGGCGATGTCCTCGCGCAAGGGGAACATCGTGGCCTACGAGGACTTCCGCGACGAGATGACGGAGCGGGTGGCCGCCGAGACGCGGCAGAAGCGCGACGACTGGGACGACGCGCGCGTCAAAGACGCGGCCTGGACCGTAGCCGAAGGCGCCCTGAAGTTCGGCATGCTCAAACAGGATCCGGACAAGCCGATCGTCTTCGACATCGACGCCGCCCTGTCCTTCGACGGCTTCACCGGGCCGTACATCCAGTACGCCCACGCACGGCTGTCGTCCATTTTGGCCAAGGCCGGGGGACTGCCGGCCGGTGCCATCTCCGGTTCGGCCGACGAGGCTGAGCACGCCGTCCTGGCCAAGGTCGCCGAATTGCCGGAGATCGTGGCCGAGTCGGCGGAGAAATTCAAGCCGTCCATCCTGGCGCAGTACCTGTTCGACCTGGCCCAGGCGGCCAACGATTATTATCGCGACGTGCCCGTCCTGGCGGCTTCCGGCGAGGAAAAGGTCCACCGGTTGTATGTTATTGAAGCCGTACGACAGACCCTGGCCAACGGCCTGAAACTTTTGGGGATCAAAGCGCCGCGGGAGATGTAGTCTGGCCGCGCCCGGGCGCGGAAAATCGATTGACAAAAACGGCTGGAGCGGGATAGGTTGACCTATTCCGTTCGCAGTTTTGGGTGACGACAGTCCTTTACATCTATCAAGGAGGCGCCGATGCTCCCGCGGACATCCGTTTCGCCACAGGAAGAAGGTTTCTGCACGCAGAAACTGACGGCGGTCCTGCAGGACCAGCGCCTCGTGACCGAGGTCGCCGAGTGCTTCACCGCCATATTCAACCAGCGCGGCCGGGGCGAACCGGCCGAAGACTGGACGGCCGAGACCGCCCGCCGGAAACTTTTTCTGGTGCCGGCTCCCGACACTGACCGTTCCTACCTCACCACCTGGCGGCTCAACGGCCGTCTGGCCGGCCTGTGCCTGACCATCCAGGAACGCGCCAAGCTGGCATTCCGGCTGAACGACCTGCCGCCCGGCAGCCGCAGCCCGGAGATGCTGAACCTGGTGCTGGCCAAGCTGGTCAAGGCCGCCGGCGCCGATTCGCTGCTGATCCAGTACCGCGAGATGGGTATCCGCCGCGAATGCCGCTGCGGCCTCCAGCCCATCCTGTCGCTGATCATGGGGCCGGGCGGACCGCCGCTCGAGGCCGGCGCCGCATATGTCGCCTTTTATACCAGCTCGCGCAGCCGGCTGTACCCCATCGTCGTCGGCCTGGGCCTCCAGCCCATCCACTGCTTCGACGATCCGGCCGACAACCGGCTGATGTTCGGGAGCGCGGTACTGATGCAGCGGCGCCTGTCGCGACCGGCCTGGCTGATCAAGGCCATGATCGCCGCTCGTCTGGGGCTGCTCAGGATCGGTTCGTTCGTCCACCGGCTCAGCGACAGCTGACGGCCGTCCCGGCCTATTTCGACCTTAATATCCCCTTACCAAGGGGGTATTTTTTTGTTATAATTAACCTGTAAAAGACGGGGTTGCCGCCGCCGGCCGCGGACCGTCGCGAAAATAAAGCTGAATCGGCATGAACATCTTTGACCAGGCATCCTACTTCATGACCTCGTTCTTGGCGTTGGCCGCGGGGATCATGGTCTACGCCCGCCGGCCGAAGGAGCCCGAGGTCAAGGCCTTCGGCGCGTTCATGTTGTCCATCGTGGGGTGGATCGTCACCCTGCATTTTTATTATCTCCTGTCCGATTCGTCGGCCGTCATCCTGGTCGGCCGGCTGAACACCGTCTTCGTCGAGTTGATGGTGTTCTTTTCGCTGGTCTTCATCTACTTCTTCACCGGCAGGGCCTGGGTGCCGCAATGGCTGCGTTGGTTCGTGCCGATGTCCGTCATTTTCATCGCCGGCCTGACCCTTGGCACCGACCTGGTCGATGAGAACGAACTGATCCGCGGCGTCGGCCGTTTGTCGCAACCAGGGTCGTTGTTCTACGGCCTGGTGATTTATCTGTGTTCGCTGGTGGTCGCCGGGA
>CAYPMU010000149.1:0-472 GCA_964411975.1 uncultured Gammaproteobacteria bacterium
GTTGATGACGATAACTTTCTCTCCGCCGCGACCCAGCTCGCGCACCGTGTCGGCCTTCTTTTTCTCGGTCGCCAGGACCTCGTCGAACATTTTGGCCAGGCCGGAATGCTCCACCTTGGCCCGCTGCCACTTTTCGTTGCCCAGCGTCATCAGGACCAGTTCCGCCCCGTGCCGACGGAGCTCGCGCAGGAGTTCGACCGCGCCCGGATAAAGATATTTTTCCGTACGGGCCAGCACGCCGGCGACGCCGCGCCGCGCCGCGCTCAAGGCCGCCGCGCCGCCAAGATCTTCCTTGAGCGCATCCAGGTGCGCCTCGGGATCATAATCATAGACCTTGCCCTCGCGTTTGACGACGGCTTGATAAGTCTCCTCGTAACGTTCGCGGCTGACGCCTTGGGCCGTAACGGCCGCCGCCAAGGCTTCCTTGAAGGTGGCGGTGTCGAGCAGCGTGTAATCCAGGTCGAAGACGATC
>CAYPMU010000149.1:572-3154 GCA_964411975.1 uncultured Gammaproteobacteria bacterium
TTCATAAACATGATCTAATAAGGGAGTCCCGCGCCTGTCGCGGGACGATCTTCATAAACATGATCTAATAAGGGAGTCCCGCGCCTGTCGCGGGACGATCTTCATGTCAGGATGGTGACTTCTCGACCTGCCCTTCGAACCTGCTCGAAGAATACTGTTCGAGCGCGGGCCGGCGAAGCCGGCCGGGGTCGAAAACCTGTTTTAACGCATTATACTCCCCCGAGGCAGTTCTGCACGATCAGGGCCGCCAGCACGTCGGCGTCGTGGCGGATGAGAGTACGCTTGATAGGGTCGCCGGCCTTCTGGACGAAGGGCCGCGAACTGATCAGGTCGGCCGGCAGCGGGCGGAAGGAAACCCCGTCGAAACCCTCGTCGGCGCTGGCCACGGCCACCAGCGACTTGCCCTCGTCGCCGTAGCGGGTGAGCAGCTCGCGGTCGGGCATGCGGTTGTTGTAGGTCACGAAATCGATCCGGCCGACGCCGATGAACCGTTCGACCTCATCGACGTAATCCCGGACCGTGTAACCGTCGGTGTGGCCGGCCTTGTTCATCAAGTTGCAATTATAGACGACGGTCGCCTTGGAACGCTTGATGGCCTCGGGGATGCCTTTGACCAGCAGGTTGGGCACGATGCTGCAATAGAAGTTGCCCGGTCCGATGATCAGGCAGTCGGCCGATTCGACGGCGGCGGCGGCCTTGGGACTGGCGTAGGCCTCGGGCTCGAGCCGCAGCGTGTCCTTGTCGGCCAGAGGCGCCGAATTGATGGCGTTCTCGCCGCAGACCCGCCGGTCGGCGGCGCCGCAGACCAGGCTGATGCTCCTGGTGGTCACGGGAATGACCTCGCCGCGCGTGGCCAGGACCAGGCCGGACACGCGGACCGCTTCTTCGAAACTGCCGGTGATCTTCTCCAGAGCCGACAAAAAGATGTTGCCGAAATTATGCCCCTTGAGGCTCCCCTGCTCGAAACGATAGCTGAACAGGTCGCGCATGATCAGATCGGATTCGGACAAAGCCACCAGACACTGCCGGATGTCGCCCGGCGGCAGGACGCCGAGCTCGTCGCGCAGGACGCCGGTCGAGCCCCCGTCGTCGGCCATGGACACTATGGCCGTGAGGTGGACCGGATATTTCTTGAGGCCGGACAACAGCGTGAACTGGCCGGTGCCGCCGCCAATAGTAACTATGGATTTCATAGCTTCCTGGTTTCGGGCAAGGTATGCCAAACGTGATCAAAAATGATGCGCTCGGTCTCGGCGATGTTCCGGTCCTCGACCAGCACGCCAAGCAGGTCGGCGTTGGTGCCGAGCGAGAAAAAAGCCATTTTAGGGCCGTAGATGATGGAATAGGTCGGGGCGCCCTCCGTGGCTGCCAGCCAGCGGCGTTCCGCGTGCGGCTGATCGTCGCCGCCCGGACCGAAGGCGATGACCTTCACTTTCAGCATGCGGGCGATGCGTTCCTGGGTGAAGTGGGGGAAATCCTTATAAAGGTACTCGCGTAAGGCCAGCGAGGAGTAGACCCGATAAAGCTTGTCCCCCTCCTCGGACATGGTCCGGAGTACGTCGCGCAGGATGATGTTCGCTCCCTTGGCGCCTTCGTAATACTTGACGACCGGCTTGCTGCCGCCGTGGACGTAGATCGACCTGATCTCCGGCAGCAATTCGGCCAGCTGACGGCGCAGGGAGGAGAGGGAGCGTTCGCGGTGTTCGACGGCTTCGACCAGTTTCTCCGGATCTTCGGCGACGAAGAACTGCTTCTTATGTTTCAGGTAGATGCCGACCAGCCCGCGCCTTTCGAGCGATTTCAGGCAGTCATAGGCCGAACCGCGGTTCAGAGAGGTTTCATCGGCCAATTTACGTACCGAGGACGGGCCGCCCGACAGTAGTTTCAGATAGACGCGGACCTCCTTATCGTTGAAACCGAGCTGGTTGAGGATGTGCTGTATCTCCATATGACGGTGATAAGACTATATCACGGTGTCAATTTTATTTCTACAGTTATATAAAAATAAGGCCGGAAAGCGTCATTTTTGCTTATCCACCTGCGGCTGGACCTATTGTAGACGAAAAAAAGCCGGTCGACAACGACCGGCTACTCAGCTCCGAACCCTTCAGAGCTGGATGATCTCGACGCCTCGTTTTTCTTCGGGATCCCCCTTGGGCGGTTCGTCCCGGTCGGGTTCCCAATCGGGCGGCGGCTCCGGCGGCGGCGCGTGCGGACGATCCCGTTCCTCGCGGCGGCGGCGCTCTTCTTCGCGGCGCTTCTCTTCTTCGATGACCTCCGGCGGGATATCCTTGACCCAGTCGGGGATGTGGACCTTGGGCATACGCCACCTCCTTTCTGCGCCGCAACGGGCGCGGGATTACGATCGGTCTCGGAAAGACCTTTATTCCAAGATAACAGATTACTATAAAAGCGGGCAATTGATATGTCAATGCCCGCCATAGAAGAGATGTTCAGCGCTCCAACGACAAAAAGCGGGATGCGATTCGGAGTACTGAATAGGACGCTTTCAGCCGGACATGCGCAGACCGACCATCGCCGCCGTTCGCGACGCAATACAAAAAGCGCAGGGTTTCCCTTCC
>CAYPMU010000150.1:0-3150 GCA_964411975.1 uncultured Gammaproteobacteria bacterium
CGCTAAGCCCGTCCGAGATGAACTAGAACGGATCACCGCCCTTGTCCGCCGCGGCGGCGGCGATGCGGCGCTTAAGTCCGACGACGTCGTCGAGCGGCGCCGCGGCCAGGATCTCGCGGACCCGGGCCGCCTTGGTCAGGCGCTCGGACCCGTCGTAGAGGGCGGCCAGGACGCGGACGCTCTTGCTCTCGATCTCGCCCAACGACTGGGCGAACCAGGCCCGGACCACGTCTTCGGCCAGGACGGCGTCGCCGCCGGCCGCCTGGATCTTCTCCAGGCGCAGCAGGGCGCTTTCCATGGCATAGAGAGCCAGGATCAGGTCGGCCAGGCCGAGCAGGATCTGCTGCTCGTCCTTGAGCTTGGCCTGCAGCCGCATGGCCGCTTCGGTCAGCGCGTAGAGCGCGGCCGAACGCGCGGCGGCATAGGCGTCGCGCAGCGAACCGGAACCGGCGGCCGGACCCTGCTGGTTGCGGACCAGCCGGACCGGCAGACGGTCGGCCGCTTGCCGCAGCTTGAAGCCGGCGAAGGCCTGGAGCTGCTGAGCATTGCCGAGCAGCTTGGCCAGCCGGCCGCGGCGGCGGGCTTTGGCCGGGGCCGACGTCCGGCCTTGGGCCGCGGCGAAGATATCGATGCGGCCCTGCATGGCGCGCTTCAGCACCTCGGCCACCGCGAGCATGCGGTTGATCTCGTTGGTGCCCTCAAAGATGCGGTTGATGCGGGCGTCGCGGTAGCAGCGGGCCACCGGGTACTCCTCGCAGTAGCCGTAGCCGCCGAAGACCTGGACGGCCTCGTCGGCGGCGGCGTTGAGCATCTCGGAAAGCGCCACCTTGACCAGCGAACACTCCACCGTGTACTCCTCGATGGCCTTGGTCGCCGCTTCCGGCGTCGAGGCCTCGTGGAGCCGGCCGGAGAGCAGCCCGGCGGTGCGGTAGACCATGCTTTCGCCGACCCAGCCGGCGATCACCATCTCGGCGATCTTGCCGCGGATGGCGTCGAAGGCCAGGAGCGGCTTGCCGAACTGCTTGCGTTCGCCGGCGTACTGCACCGAGGTCGCGACCAGCGCCTTGATGGCGCCGGCGGCGGCCGCCCCGAGCTTGAAGCGTCCGAGGTTCAGCGTGTTCAGGACCACCTTGTGGCCCTTGCCGACGGCGCCCAGCAGGTTCTCGGCCGGGACCAGGCAGTCCTCGAAGCCGAGGCGGCAGGTCGACGAACCGCGGATGCCCAGCTTGTGCTCTTCCTTGTCCACGGAAAAGCCGGGCGTCCCGCGCTCGACGACCAGACAGGCCTTCTTCTCGTCGTCCCCGTCGATCTTGACGAAGATGGTGAAGACGTCGGCGATGGCGGCGTTGGTGATGAACACCTTTTCGCCGTTGACCTTATAGTGCCTGCCGTCGGCGGTCAGCTCGGCCTTGCACTTCGCGGCCAGGGCGTCGCTGCCGCTGCCCGACTCGGTCAGGGCGTAGGCGGCGACCTTCTCGCCGCTCAGGATGCCGGGCAGCCAGCGCTGCCGCTGCTCGTCGCTGCCGAAGTACAGGATGGGCCAGGTGCCGATGCCGCTATGGGCGCCGACGGCGGCGGCGAACGAGCCGCTGCCGCATCCGCCCACGCCTTCGAAGACGAGGGCGGAGCTGGTCAGGTCCAGTCCGGACCCGCCGAAAGCCTCCGGCAGGTCGACGCCCAGGAAGCCCAGCTCGCCGACCTGGCGGATCAGCCCCTTGAGCAGCTCATAGTCGTGCTCTTCGAGGGCCGCCGCTTTGGGCGTCACCTCCTGCTTCATGAAGTCGGCGACGGCCTCGCCGATGGCGCGCTGGTCCTCGGAGAAATCCTCCGGGAAAAACGCGTCGGCCGGCTGGTTGTCGTCGACCAGGAAACTTACGCCGCGAACGTCCTTCTTAAGCTGGTCAGACATGGTTCCTCCGCTCTTGGTGTGGCGGTAAATTTGGGGTGGTGATTGGCAAAGAACGAATTGTCTTTAACACAAAAATTCGGGAGCGTCAACCCGCCTCCGGTGCCACAATTGACCTTAATGACGCCAAAAACCCGCGGCCGTGACCGCGTGTCCTTTCACGCCCAGGCTATATTTTCGGCGCGTCCATCTAGTCCAGCTTCAATCCTTTGAACACGAAAAAGACGACCGCGGCCATGATCACCAGGTCCAGGAGATTGGCCAGGAAATTGCCGATCATAACCGATCCCAGATGCATCGTCTTCAGGCCGGTGGTCGAACCGAAAACATAACCGATGAGCGGCTGAACGATGTCATTGACCAGCGAGGACACGGTCTTGCCCACGGCGGCGCCGATGATGAAACCCGTCGCCAGGCCGATCACGCCCTGCTCGCGGATGAATTTAACGAATTCCTTTAGCGCCTGCATAGATGATATTGGTTACGATGATCTAAGCGATTATGCCGCGGGGGCGTGGAACGGTCAGATATTCACCCATTTTTCCGTGAAGACGACCGTCCCTTTGGGCTTGCCGCCCAGCATCAACGGACCCAGGTTTATATAGTATTTCCTGACGACCCCGTCCATGATGCCGGCGGAGGTGAAGACCAGCGATCGCCGCTCTCCGGTCATCGCCACCAGACGCAAAGCGTCCTCGAACATCTTCCGGTCCTTCGCGGCGATCAGATCCGCGTAAAGCATTCCCAGGAACGGTTCGATTTTAGCGATCCCCGAGGTCCGGTTCAGGTAGGTTATACGGCCGTTTTCGTCGAGCAGCATAACTTGATTAGGCATGCAGGCCAGGGCCGACCGCCAGCGATCCTCGGCTTCGCGCAGATGCCATTCCAGGTTCAGCTTTTCGGTGATGTCCATGACCACGCCGACGCAACCGTCCGGACGGCCGTCCTGATCAAGGAGCGGCAATGCCCGCATCTCGAAGATATAATTGCGCGCCGCGACCCGCCGACTGACCGGCTTGCCGCCCAGACACAAGTCGACGCACTCGATGACGTCGGGCATATCCGGAATGACGTCCTTGACGTGCTTGCCCACCGTTTGGGCGAACGCATAATGGGGGTTCCGGAAACCGGACCCGGCGCTCATGACGATCTGGCCGTTCTTGTCCAACCGGAAGAAATGGAGCATGGAAACCCGGTCGCGCTCGTCCATCTGCAAAGGCGCGCCATTATTGTTCTTACCGTCG
>CAYPMU010000151.1:0-3139 GCA_964411975.1 uncultured Gammaproteobacteria bacterium
CCCTTCGATCCCCAGCCTGGACCAAGACAAAAGAAATCGCCCCACCCTTGCGGGTGAGGCGTTTTCTTTGGTGGGTCGGCTGGGGCTCGAACCCAGGACCATCAGCTTAAAAGGCGGTTGCTCTACCGACTGAGCTACCGACCCCTGCGCGCTTACGTCACACACTGGCGTTCGGGCTCACGGAGTATCCGCTCGCCCTCACTATCGTGCGTGACCCGCTTGCCTCCAAAACGCTTCGCATTTTGGCAATCGGCCGTTTTTCGCCTGACGACGCATGGTTGAAAAACGTGTTGGAAGCGTAGCAAAATGAACCGAAAATTTCAAGATGCCGCCGATAAACAGACCGGGTCGCCGGATCCGCCGGCGACCGCGTCGTTGACCGCTAAATACCCGCCGTCTGCCGCCCCGGGCGTTTTCGCTTCCTGTCCGTCACATCTCCTCCGTCTCGGACATGAAATCGTCGTAGCGGGCCTGCAGCGACTCGCGGATCTCTCCCCACGACTCGTCGTCATGGAGCTCGCTGAACTGCCGCTTGTCTTCCAGTATCTCGTCGACCAGATCGTGCCATTCGTCGCGCCCGAGCGCGCCCTCTTCCATGGCCCGGTCCTTGATCTCGTTGAAAAGCTCCTCAAGATTCACCGCGAGGTTCTCCATACTTGTTTGGTCCGACTAATAAAATTAACAGCGACAGCATAGCACGGCTTATTTTTTACTGACAAGGGGCGTCCGGAAGAGCGACGCCGGCGGCCCGGACCACCGGTCAGCCGAGGCGCCGACCCAGACGATCCTCCGGCGCCGCCGACGCGAAAATAAGCTCAAAAACTGTTGACAAAAAGGCCGATTTATGCTATATTTTATGAGTAATTACACTAAACTTTCTACATATGGGCGAACGCGGACCAGGACCGAGTTTCGAAGAAACGATGAACCAGGCCATCCAGGAAGAGATCGACAAAGGCGGCCCGCCTGAGCAGCGCGGCGCCGAACCGCTGGACATCAGGCCTCCGACCGTGGAGGAACGCATCCGCGCGCGCCAGCGGCGCGAAGAGGCCCAGCGGGAAGAAACGCCGGTCGCCGAAACCGTCCCCGCCCAGGCCGCCGCCGAAAAACCGGCCGCCCGGGAACTCGCCGCGGAAGCCAAAGAAGCGGTCCTCGCCCGGCGCCGTCAGGAGCTGGAGTCGTCTTTCACCGCGCTGCAGGAGAGGATCAAGTCCGGCGAGGACGTTCCCGTCGACACCAAGAAAGATCTCATGGAACGGATGCTGCGCGACGTGGTGGCGGAAATGAGACCGGCCCTGGAGGTCAGCCTGTCCAAGCTGGGACGCGAGGTCGCCTCCCCCGGCCAGGCCGACAAATACGAAGCCGGCCTGAAGCACGTGATCGATTTCTACCTGGCGAATAATCTGTCGAGCGTGACCCACTTCGACAACCTGCTCAAGATGCAGCCGGACGCCAAGCTTGTCCGCGAGAAGATCCAGGACCGGTTCGTGTCCTTCCTGACGAGGGAAGAGACGAACCCGTTCAAGTCTTCCGATCAAAGACAAGAACAGCTAAAACCCAAGCGCCCGGCGCCGCCCCCAGCCCAGCCCAAGAACGTCAAATCGACGGCCGTCAGCGACGCCGTGCGGGAGATCAAGAAGGAATTCGAATATCGCGACCGCCTGCGCGCCGCGCGCCAGCAGAACCTGGACCGGCAAAAAAAGGCCGGCAGCGACGACATCGCCGCAGCCGCCTGACGAAGACAGAGGAGCCCCTCCGCCGCAAGGCGGAGGGGCTTTGCGTACAAAAAAAGCCGTCCGGTAGGGACGGCGTTCGGAGAGGGACCATGGCGGCCAGAAGGCGCGTCAGACGCGCCCGACTTCGTTCAGGACGATATATTCCATCCGGTAGAGGCGGGCCAGCAGGGCGGCGTAATAGCCGGCGCGGCGGCGCAGGACCGGATCGGTCTCGTCTTCCCAGACTTCCTTCCAGTAGTCGTAAACGCAGCGCGTCTCCGGATCGGCGGCCAGCGCGGCCAGCTCGTCCGCGACGAAGTCGTCGACCGGCGCCGCGTGGTCCAGGACCTCGGCGGCCTCCTGAGGACGCAGACGCGGCGGGTGAAGCAGGCGCTGGAAAAGTTCGGCCAGCAGCCGCTCGCTCTCGCCATACAGCGCGTCGGTCATGGGCGGCAGGCGGTCGGCCACGGGCTCGAGAGCCGGGCAGAGGTCGACCATGGCCCGGATGCACAGGCGCGGACGAATGGGGAATTCAACGATGTTGATGGACTGCTCTTGCATGGCAGCCTCCGTTCTGATGCCAGGTATTGAAGAAAGGCATCCAACGGAGACCTTTCTTCTTGTTTTCAATGAACTGTCGACGTTAGCACGCGAGCCTGCTTTTGTCAAGGCGCGCGGACAACCATACGGATATGACGATCTTGGCTAATTACCGCAAAAAAAGAACCGCGTGGCGGTTCTTCAGTTGAGTTTCTTGGGATCGTTTTCGATCCGTCCGGCGGCCAGGTCGGCCTCGATGCGATCGAGCGCGGCCCGCACCAGCGGTGATCCTTCCGGCGGTCGGGACGCCGGCGCGGCCTCGCGCGGCCGGATGGCCGCGGCGGCCCGGCTGAAGCGGCCGGCGGCCTGGGACAAGGCGGCGTTCTGCCGCTCCAGACCGGCGTTGGTCGCGCGCATGGCGCCATTGATCTCCTTCAACTTCACGGCGTTCCGCTGCTGGGTCTCGGTCGCCCGTTTCATGGCCGCGGCGGCGGCCTGCAGTTTGCTCACGCCCTCGCGGAGCGCGTCGAGGCTTTCATCGAAGGGATTCTTCCATCCCCTCTTGACCGCCTCGCTCTTCCAGCGTTCCGCTTCCTCCCTGGACCAGCTCAGGTCCCGGCGCAGGTCGGACCGCTCCAGGAGCAAGTACCAGACTGTCAGCACCAGTACGGCGATGACCGCCGACATGGCCAATATCGTTGCGCTCATGAGACGCACCTCCGTCGATCCGCGGAAAAAGGAACGACCGTCCAATTTACCTTGGACGGCCGTAAAACGCAATGGCCGGCTGTCGGCGCCGCACCTCCGCCGCGATGGCCTCAACCGCGCGTCGCCGGGCCGAATTTCTTCTGGATCAACTCCCGGATGTTCCTGTCGACGGCGGC
>CAYPMU010000152.1:0-3109 GCA_964411975.1 uncultured Gammaproteobacteria bacterium
CAAGGCGCGGCGGGAGGCGGCCCGCCGCGAGTCTGACCGCCACCAACGCGAGTCCGAGGAAAAGAAAAGACCGGATCCGGCCGAACCCGTCTCCGCGGAGACGCTGTTGATCGATCTGATGAGCGAGGCGGGGGATTAATTCGAGCGTTCGCCCGTGTTATAATATATAAATGCCCGGAAGGCCAAAGGTCGATCGTCTATTAACCTAACCCCGAAATTATGAATAATAAACTCAAGTACCTTGCCGTGGCCGGCGCCCTGTTGTTCGTCGGAGGCGGTTGCGGCAAGACCGCCATGCCGGCGGATGACGCGTCGGCGGACCGTCCGGCCGCCGAACAAAAGATGCCGGAGGCCCCAAAAGATGACGTGGACAAAGCGGTCGACGAGATCCTCGACGGCGCGACCGGCGAGGCCGTCCTGGAAGAAGAGGCGGCCAAGGACGCCGCGGAGGTCGATGCTGACCAGACCGAACTTAATTCCCTCAGAGACGCGACCTATGAAACCGAATAACCTGCTGGCCCGCGCGGCCGTGTTGGCGCTGGCCGCGAACATGATCCTGCCGCTGGCGGCGGCGGCCCAGACGAACGAGCCGCGCCGCGCCGGCGCGGCGTGTCCGGGATTTTGCGCCCTGCTGACCAGAGAAGGCGCCAACCGGCCGAGTCAGCTGCTGGCCGGCCGGGAACAGAAGCTCGGTGAAAAGCGCGCCGAACGCGACCAGCGGATGGCGCAGCGCCGCAGCCAGCACGAGACGCGGCTGGCCGAACTGCGCGCCGCCAACGACGCCAAGCGCGCCGACCGCGTCGGCAGCTTGTTGGACAAGGCCCAGGCCGACGCCCAGAAGCAGGCAGTCGCGGCTTTTCAGGCGGCGCTTGACGCGGCCATGAACGCCAGGCGCGCCGCCGTGGACCAGGCCCAGCAGGACTTCAAGTCCGGCATCGACGCCGCCATCGCGGCGCGCAAGAGCGCGGCCGACGCCGCGGTCAAGGCTTTCCAGGACGCTCTCGCCGCCGCCGAGGCCAAAGCCAAGGCCGACTGCGCCGCCGCCGGCGTCGATTCTGCCGCGATCCGCGAGGCGCTGCGCGTCGCCGTGGAGAGCGCCAGGGCCCAGCTCCGGACGGCCCTTCTGGCCGCCGAGAAGGTCGGTCCCCAGGTCAGCGAACTGACCAAGACCAGGAATGAGGCCGTGCGGAAGGCTATGGAAACTTTCAAAGCCGCCGCGGAAACGGCGCGGACCGCCCTGAAGACCGCCTTCGCCGCCAGTAATCCGGCCGCGGATGAATCGACCAACGAACCGGCCGAATAAGACCAGTCGATCCCGACCCGCCCTTATGCGGGCCGAAAGACCGCCGCCAAGGCGGTCTTTTCGTTGCCCTAAAACACAGAGCGTGTTAAGGTGCGGCCGTTCCCGCGATATCCCGGGATGAACGTTCTTTGGAGGCAGACATGGACAAGATAGACTTTTTCGACAGGCCGTTGGCTTTTACCGACGTGGAGACCACCGGCCGTGATCCGCTGGTCCACGAGATCATCGAGATCGGCCTGGTCGTCGCCGACCAGCGAACGCTCGCCGTCATCGACGAACTGGACGTCAAGGTCAGGCCGACCCATATCGAGCTGGCCGAACCCAAGGCGCTCGAGGTCAACGGCTACCGGCCGGAGGACTGGACCGCGGCCGTGCCGCTCCGCGAGGCCGTCGAGGCCTATGTCGCGAAGACGCGCGACGCGGTCCTGATCGCCCATAACGCCACGTTCGACTGGTCTTTCATGAGGATGGCGCTCAGGACCACCGGGGTCAGCGACCTGATGGACTTCCATCGTCTCTGCTGCATGAGCATGGCCTTTGCCAAGCTGAAGCGCTCCGGCCTGCGCAAGTTCGGCCTGATCCACGTGGCTCGCCATCTCGGCGTGCCGGAAGAACCGCTGCCGCACCGCGCCGTCCATGGCGCCCGCACGGTCTATGAGGTCTACAAACGGCTGGACAGCCTGCCGTGAATACGCAGACAGGGCTCCCGCCCTGTCTTTTCTTATAAAAAATACCGCCCCTCAAGCGAGGGGCGGTTATTGATCGGCCTACGGCCGGACGTAGCCGAGTTCGCGCGCCAGCTGTTCGGCCTCGTCGACCATGGCCCCGAGGCTGACGCGGATGCCGGCGTTCCAGAAATCCGGGTCGGTCGGGTCCAGGCCGAAGGGCTTCAGCAGCTCGACGGCGTTCTTGGTGCCGCCGGCGCGCAGCATGTCCAGGTAGAGCGGTTCGAACCGCTCGCCGAGACGCGCCCGCTGGGCGTACAGACTCTGCGTCAATAGCTCGCCGAAGGCGTAGCTGTAGACGTAGAAGGGGCGGTGGAAGTGCGAAACGTAGGTCCAGAGGTGGTCCATGTCGCGATAGCTGAAGACCTCGCCCTCCTCGCCGTACATCTCCTTGGTCACCTCCACCCAGATGCCGTTCATCTCTTCGACCGACAGCCGGCGGCCGGCGCCATGGATGCGCCGCTCGAAGTTCGAGAAGCTGATCTGGCGGACGCTGGTGTTGATGATGTCGTCGATCTTGGACGTCAACAGGGCCAGCAGGGCCCGCTTGTCGCCGCGCTCCTTCAGTTCGGAGCGCAGATGATCGAAGACGGTCATCTCGCCGAAGACCGACGCCGTTTCGGCGTAGGCCATGGGCGCGCTGTCCATGAGCGGTCCCTGGGTCTGGGCGGCCAGCAGGCCGTGCACGGCGTGACCCAGCTCGTGGGCCAGGGTCATCACGTCGCGTTCCGAACCGAGATAGTTCAGGAACACGACGGAAGCCGGCTTGCCGCCGGGCAGGACGAACCAGGAGCAGTAGGCGCCGCTGGCTTTGCCGGGTCGCGCCGGCGCGTCGATGCGGCCGGCGGCGCTGACCCCCTCGACCAGGACGGCCAACGTCGGACTGACGGCGCGGTAGGCGCCGACGACCCGGCTTAGGGCCCGGTCGTAGGGGATGCCGCCCTGGAGGTCCAGAGGCAGCTTGGCGTTGCGGTCGCTCCAGCGCATCCGGTCCAGGCCGAGCATGGCCCCTTTGAGGCGATAGTAGCGGCGGGCCAGCGGTCCGGCCGTGTCCTTGACCGCCCGGTGCAGGGCTTCGACC
>CAYPMU010000153.1:0-3103 GCA_964411975.1 uncultured Gammaproteobacteria bacterium
GCCCGGGCGGCCGGCGCGGCCAAGAACAGCCCCGCGCCGCAGGCCAGGACCAGAAGAAACAGGGTCCACCCGTTGAATTTGCCGATCCTGCCGCTGGCCATAAGCGGGGTCACTTTAAGTATTTAGCTTTGTTCGAATTATGCTCGTCCAGCGTGCGCCCGTAATGCACGTTGCCGGCGCTGTCGGTCAGGAAATACCAGTAGTCGTTCGCCCGGGGTCTGAGGGCCGCTTCGATGGCCTTCAATCCGGGATTGCCGATCGGTCCGGGCGGCAGTCCGGGATGGCGGTAGGTGTTGTAGAGCGACTTGGCCGTCAGGTCGGCCGCGCTGGCCGCGGGCGCGCTCTTGCCGGTGACGTAATTGACCGTCGAATCGGCCTGCAGGGCCATCCCGATGTCCAACCGGCGCCAGAAGATGTCGGCCACCAGCGGCCGGTCCTCGTCGGTCCGGACCTCCTTCTCGACGATGCTGGCCATGGTCAGGATCTCGTGGAAGCCGCGGCCGTCGGCCAGGGCCGGACCGAGCAGATCGGCTTGTTCCAGGCGCCGCTCGAAATTGGCCAACAGGGTCCCGACCAGCTCCGGCGCCCGGGCGTTCTTGTAGATGCGATAAGTATCCGGGAACAGGTAGCCCTCAAGGCTGACGCCCGGCGGTTTGGACTTGAGGAAAGGGAAGGTCCCGGCGTAATCCGGGGCCGGCCGCAGTTCGGAGCGGGACGCGTCGGCCAGCGGGTCGCCGGTGGCCGCGAAAAGACCGTCCGCCTCGGCATACCCTTTCGACCGCAATTCTTCCCGAATGTCCCGAAGGTCCCAGCCTTCGATCACTTTCAAGACCAATTCGTTGGCCGCGACCCCGCCGGCGGCCAGGCGGACGATGATGTCGCCATAGGTCGCGACGCCGTCGAACCGGTATTCCCCCGGTTGGAGCTTGGCCTCCAGGCCGCTCTGGCGCAGCGTCAGCTTGAACAGCCAGACGCTGCGGACGAAACCGTTGTGTTTGAGCCGGTTGGCGATGGAATCGACGCTCTCGCCGACGGCCACGGTGAAAGCCGAAGCCGTCCCGCCGCCCGGGGTCGACAAATAAACGCCGGTCCAGGCCAGGACGGCCAGGAGCAGCAGCGGCAGGGAGATGAGGATGAGCTTGCGCATCGGCGTGAAGTCAGGGGGTGGTCACAGATACCTCGACAGCCGGCGTTTTTCCAGGGCGCTGACGATCTTCTTGACGTCCTGGGCCCGCTCGCGCGGACAGACCAGCACGGCGTCGCCGGTATCGATGATGATCATGTCGCAGACGCCGGCCGTGGCCACCAGCTTGCCGCTGAAACTGTAGATGAGGTTGCCCGAGGAATCGACGCCGACATGCAGCCCTTTGACCACGTTGTCCCGGGGCGCGGCCGACATGATGTCCTTGACCGTCCGCCAGTTGCCGACGTCGGCCCAGCCGAAACTTGCCGGCAGGACCAGCAGTTTCTTTTCCTTTTCCAGGATGCCGTAATCGATGCTGATCGGCTTCAGCGCGGCGAACAGCCGGTTGATGGCCGCGGCTTCGCCCGGCCGTCCCAGGGCCTGGCGCATGCGGCCGAAAAGGGCGGCGTGATCCGGCAGATGCCGTTCATAAAGGCGCAGAAAAGAACCGATGCGTCCGACGATCAAAGTCGGGTTCCAGAGATAACTTCCTTCTTTCAGATAACGTTCGGCCTTGGCCAGGTCCGGTTTCTCGACGAAACGCTCGACGGCGCAGACCTTATCGTCAGGCCGGGGGCGGCCGGCAGGCAGGCGCAATACCGTGCGGCCGGTCTTGATGTAGCCGTAGCCGGTCTCAGGATAGGTCGGCCGGATGCCGACCAGCGCCGTGAACCCCGGTTTGGCCTCCACCGCCCGGCCGGCGGCCTTGATGACGCGCAGGTATTCGGCGACGTCGCCGACATAGGCGTCGGAATTGATGATGACGAAGGTCTCTTCCGTCGGCGCGCGGCCGGCGATGCGCAGCAAGGCATAGCCGATGGCCGAAGCCGTGTCGCGCCGGCAGGGTTCCGCTATCAGCCGGCCGGCCGGCAGACGCGGCAGCTGCGCTTTCACCGTCCGGACCTGGGAGGCCGCGGTGGCGACATAGATGTCCCGCGGCGAGAAACCGCGCCGCAGCCTGGCGTAGGTGGCCTGAAGCAGGGAGTCGCCGCCGATGATGGCTTCGACCTGTTTGGGATTCTTTTTCCGTGATACCGGCCACAGCCTGGTGCCGCCGCCGCCGGCCAAAATGATGGCTTTCATGAATTCAGGGTTTAGCGCCCAGGAGACGCAGCCAATAACGCCGCAATTCCCCGGTCAGGCCGACTTTAGCATCCGCGGCCCGGGCGATCAGCGCCCAGACCATCCCGGCCAGGGCGCCTCCCAGGACGTCGACGGGGTAGTGCAGGCCGGCAAAGACGCGGCCCCAGGCCACCGCGGCCGCCATGACCAGCAGGACCGAACCCAGGAACGGCCGGAGGAAAACGACGGAAAAGGCCATGGCGAACGCCAGCGACGCATGGTCGGAGGGGAACGATTTGTCGGTGCAGGTCCGCTGCAGCAGGTTGTTGACCCCGAAAAGCGCGCCGCAGGGCCGGGGACGGAAGAGGAACATGGCGAAAATGAGGTTGGCCAGATAAACCCCCAGGCCGGCCACAGCGCAGCGCACGGCGGCCGAGGTCAGTCCGGCCGTCAGGCGTTCGCCGCAGCGGCGGGAGACAAGCGCGCACAAGCGCGCCCGCCAGCCGCCGCCGTGCCGGGCCAGGCGCATTTCCTCGGCCAGGGCCCCGGCCAGGATGACCGCCATCATGACCCAAATGAGGTACTTGGCCGCGAAGACGCCGAAAGCGTCCAGCCAGACGGACTGGCCGGCCAGGTTGTTGATGCTGCGGAATATCTCGGTATCGACGCGGAGCATGATCACGGACTATAAGGGTGGCTTAGGACCGGCGGGCGGGACCGTCGGCTCTGCGGCCGGCGGCACGGGAGGAGGAGGCGGCGGGGCAGCCGGACCGACCGGGCTCGCGGCCGGGACCGATTGCTGGGCGGTCTCCGGCGGCGGCGCCGTCGGAGCCGCCGGCTGGATCTGGCCGGCGCGGC
>CAYPMU010000154.1:0-3101 GCA_964411975.1 uncultured Gammaproteobacteria bacterium
AGGTCGTGATCTGGTTCTCCTGGACCGCCTTCACGTAGTACTTGCGGATGATCGGCTCCAGGGCCGTCTCGTAGATGGCCATCTCGCCGAAGCGCGATTTGACCACGTCGTAAGAGGCGTTGCCCGGGCGGAAGCCGGGTATGGGCCGTTCCTTGGTCAGTTCTTTGGCGGCGTTCTCCAAATACGGACGGGCCTCGTCCAGGGAGACCTCGATGGTCAGCTCGATCACGCTTTTAGGCATTTTTTTGGTCGTGCATTGCATAGGCTGAAGTTACGATATGAATTGGCATCATAGCCGCAATAAGGCGGGTTGTCAACTCTTTGGAAGCGGCAAAGGGCGCGGCCGCGGGCGTTCGGACCGCCATGACGGGGATGCGGTTGACAGCCGTTCCAGCGGGGCTAAACTTACGGGCAGACAGCCCTTTAAACGACAGGAGGCGGTCATGCTCCAGGATATTTTTTTGATCGCGTTGGTCATCGCCTTCTTTCTCGGGGTCCCTCTGGCTTACCTGCTCTGGCGCCGCTCCCGGCAGCGCAATGGTCAGGACGTATTTTCGTCCGGCCGACAGCTGGTGATGGAGGGAGACCTGAAGATGGTCGTCCATGGCGAGATCGTCTCGTTGCGGGGACATCGCCCCATCCTCTATCCGGTGACCTGCGTCTACCTGACCGATGGGCGCAACTGCACGATATTCGACATCATGCTGGTGCGCTTCCCGCCCGGGACCAGGATCGCCATCTGGCGCGACCGCTCCAACGACCGGTACTCGATCGAAAGATACCGGGAACAATAGGTTTCGACCGCGGCTCAGTCCGCGGTCTTATTTATCCGCCGCATCGTCTGGTCGGGTATGCTGCCATGGTTGACAATTTGTCTCAATCATGCTATTTTTCACGGTCATCGTCCTTTGAAAGGAGTCAGTCATGAAGGATCGGGACCAGCGCCCGGGCGCCTTGATCATGTTCAAGTCCTGGATATCCGGATCAGTGTTCGTCCTCATACTGTTCGCGCTGGCCTGCTTCCTGGTCGAAGCGGGGCGGGCGGAGAACCTGCTCAGCGTCCGCTATCTCCACGTGGCCCTGCTGGCCATCGCCGGTTACAGCGCCTGGTGGATGCGGTTCGGCTGGGTCAGGATGGTCGAGGGCGAGTACCTGCACGCCGAGTACGGCGGCACGGGCAACCTGCTGCAGCGGATCATCTTCCGCAACCGCCAACCTTGGCAGCTGAGCGCGCCGTTGCCGCTCGCGCTGAATTTCCGGGACAGGAACGGCTGCGTCCTTTACGTCTCCGTCTGGGAGAACTTCCTGGGCGCAAATAAGATCATGTTCCGGATGATCAACATGTATACCGGGGAGAACGCCGACCCCTGGGACGACCGTTACTGAAATACCGCCCCGCATCTTAGCGGGGCGGCTTTTTGTTCAGGTTATTTTGAGGCTTGCGGTGGGAGCTGCCGCGGTTAAGGTGTCGGGTTATTTCGTCTTTGGGAACGATATTTAAGCTTTTTAAGCTTGCCGACGACCTCAAAAAAAGGTAAAATATATATAGGAAGAAAAAAACAAATAAAAAAACCAATGTCCGCCTTAATTCCCAAGCAAAAGGATGAGGCCGCTGACGTCTTTTCAGCCGTTCTGATCTTGTCGGACGGTTTTTTATTTACCAAGCCGTTCCGGACCGTTTCAACCTCCGCCGCAAGTGATAGCTTCCCGTCTGACCTTAAAGGCCTGCGGGAATTTTAAACGCACATGAAAGCCGGATTGCCGAAAATCGACCTGCTTCGGACGCGCCGCCTGAAAAGCCCGGCGGATCATTTGTGGTCCGGCCGTCCGGTCGCCCGGCGACGCTTACCGGTCTTGGTACTTACCCTTCTTTTGGTGCTCCCCGGCCTTTTTGTTCCGGGCCGTCCGGCAGGCGCCGCCGCGTGTCTCATGACCGAGGACGTCAACGGCGACGTTATCATCGCCGTGAGCTGCGACCTGGCGGCGAACACTTATAACGTCACGAGGGATTTCATCGTCAATTCCGGCGTCACCGTCACCGCCAAGTCGAGCGGCGGGTCCGGGGTCATGATCAACGCCGGTCGGGATATCACGATCATCGGTATCCTGACCGCCAGTGCCCAAGGGTACGGCAGCGAAGCGGGTCCCGGTCCGGGCAATAACGCCGTCGACGTCAATTCCGGGTCAGGCGCCGGTCATGGCGGCAATGGCGGCCAGGGCAGCACCAATACCGGCGGGACGACTTACGGTTCAGTCGCTCAGCCGCTGAGCGTGGGTTCCGGAGGAGGCGGCGACGCCAATGACTGCGCCGGTGCCGGCGGCGGCGCCGGCGGCGGAGCCATAAAGTTGGCGGCGGCCGGGACGTTGACGTTCAGCGGCACGCTCAGCGCCAATGGACAGACCGCGACTTGTTCCGACGCCGGCGGCGGTTCCGGCGGTTCGCTTTGGCTGGACGCCCCGACCATAACCGGAGGCGGTGCCATCGCCGCCGACGGCGGCAGCGGCCGATCGGCCGAGTGCGGCGGCGGCGCCGGCGGCGGCCGCATCGCCTTTTATTAAACCACTCTCACCGACACCCGTACGGCCTCGGCCGTCGGCGGCGAAGATGGCACCCAGGCATGTACCCGCACCGCCGGCGGCGCCGGCACGGTCTACTACAAGTCGTCGTCCGCCACGAACGGCGACCTGGTCGTGGACAACGGGAACCACGAGGATCGGACCGCGACCACGCAGTACGCGGACCCCCAGACCTATGACAACATCACGGTCAAGAACGGCTCCAAGTACGTCATCCCCGACCTGTACACGCTGACGCTGGCCTCGGGCGGCAGCCTGACGGGCGGCGGCACCGCTCCTCCTTACATCGTTGTGGACGCCGGCGGAGTTTTCGAGCCCAACAAGACCGCGCTCACGCTCACGGGCCTCAACCTGACCAACAATGGCACGCTCAATTCGGTGACCGACCTGACGGCAGACTCCGGTTCAACATATGTTCACGGGGGCTCCTTCGGGGCCGCCGTCAGCAGCCTGACCGTCAAGTCGGGCGGCACCTTTTCCCAGGGCCAGACGGGCGCGGTGTCCATTCCCACCGTCGTCGGCGA
>CAYPMU010000155.1:0-3082 GCA_964411975.1 uncultured Gammaproteobacteria bacterium
TTGGGGGGGGCACGTCCCCGCTGTGTGCGCGCCCCCCCGCGGGTGGGGCTCGCTAAGGGGCGAGCCCCGACCCCAAGCGACACCATGACCAACGACGCGCCCGACCAAAAAGTCAGTCCATAACCAAAACACCCTCCACGCGATGTGAAGGGTGTTCAGTTATCGATTCCGCTAGGAACTAGCGAGGACCGAAGCTCTGGCGGCGAGCGCGATTGCAGTCGCGGCAGTAGACCGGACGATCAGCTTTGGGCTCAAACGGCAGCTCCTTGATGTCGACGCCGCACTGGGCGCACTTGAGACCCATGGCCGAGACGTCGACCATCTGGCGCGGCGGCCGAGGGCCGAATCCGCCTTGTCGAGGTTCGAAAGCCATAATTGTACTTCTACCCGTCTAATCGCGGGCTTGTTGATTTGTACCGACCTTTGTTCGGTATTCGTCGACTACGGGCCTTCGATCTCGAACGCTCTTCGCGCCTTAACTTGGGCCTTTTGTTGAACTAATTACCGTGCCGCTAAGATAACACCCTCTTTTCAGCGTGTCAACTGACAAAAAAACCGCGGGAAGCGCCCGATACGCCGCTCCGCGACCCCGTCTCTTCAACTCGAACGTCAATTAATGACCACCCTGGTGCCGAGCTGGGTCCACCAATACAACGGCTCCATCTGGCTGTAGGCCACGTTGACGCAGCCATGGCTCATCGGCTGGCCGAAATTGTCGTGCCAATAGGCGCCATGGATGTAATACCGGTAGCGTTTGGTGGTGAAATGCAGGTTCCATTTGGTGTTGGGATAATCGAACCCGGCGCCGCCGTAGTGCTTGACCGGCACCTTGTCCAAGATGCTGAATTCGCCCCGCGGCGTGGGCATGCTCTGCACCCCGCTGGAGATGGGGAACGACCCGAAGACCTTGCCGCCGAAAGTGTAGGTCAGCCGCTGCTTGGCCAGCTCCACCGTGATCAGCTTGTCGCGTTTGACCGGCGCGGGATCGAGCGGGTCGTAACTGGCCGCGACCTCGGTGCCGTCCAGGTACAGGTCGCCGTCGGAATCGGGATCCATCAGGCTTGATCCCGAGGCGATCTCCCAGGCGTCGTTCAAGTAGTCCAGGTCCGAGTCGACCTCGATCAGCCTCTTGCCGTCGGCGTGGCGCGGCGAATAACCGTTGGCGATCTCCAGGCCGTCATTATACGCGTCGCCGTCGGTGTCGGCGTTGGCCGGATCGGTGAAGTAGACGCCGAGCTCGTCGGCGTCGGACAGGCCGTCGCCGTCGGAATCCAGCGGGGCGGACGCTTCCTGGGCGCGGACCGGGCCGGCCCCCGGACCGACAAAAAAACCGCCCATAAGAATAAGGACGGCCAGCGGCCAGATCGCCAGAGATAGGGCGGATTCGGTCTTTTTTACGGCAAAGGTTGGGCTCATTATTGTCGCCCTACCCCGCCATGTCTTAATTTTAACCTATTTTTGGCCTTATTTCAAGTCGATCGCGGGCCGCGCTAATGGCTGATCCGGTGGCCGCGACGGCCGCGCTTCCTTTCCAGGGCCCGCAACTGCCGTTCGTTGAAACCGAGATGGTGTCCGATCTCGTGCCAGACCACCTCGCGCACCAGCCCCTTCAGCTTCTCGGGGTCCCCGCCGGCCAGCTTTTCGATCGGCCGGCGAAAGATCGTGATCTTATCCGGCAGGACGCCGCCGTACCAGGAACCGCGTTCGATCTTGGGAATGCCCTCGTACAGCCCCAGCAGGACCTCGTCGACCCTGATGCCGACCTCGGCCGCCTTGCGCCGGCGGGCCCGGTCCTCGATGACGAAAGCCAGGTTGTCGAACGCCTGCCTGATGGTCAGCGGCAAAGCGGCGATACCTTCGGCCACCAATTTTTCGAACTCGCTCTGCTCCATAATGGTCGGCGGCGGACCGGGCCTCATTTGTTGAAAGGCTTGTTGAAATCGAACCACCACCAATCCAGCGGGTCGAAAGCGTAAAGCGAACCGTTCAGGCTCATGTAGATCTGGCCGTTGCCCGGAGCCAGATAGATGTCGGACCGGGCGTTGCTGGTCACCGGGCCGAACTCGAAGAACGGGTACCAGGCGAAACCGTTCATCGAAACGATGATGCCGAAACGGGACTTGAAGGCGTTGACCTCGTTGGTCTCGGTGTGGAAACCGACGTAATAAGCCTTATTGGCGTAGACCATGCTGTAGGTATAGCCGGCGTAGCCGTAAGGGATGGGACTCCAGACCTCGCGGACCTGCTTGAGGTTGGCGTCGTAGTAAGCGATGCCGTGCGCCTGGAGCCGGTCCGGCCCGAGCAGCAGGTCGTTGCCGCCGGCCATGACGATGCCGGCGGTGAAACCTTCGTTCCAGATCTTGTTCCAGTGGTAGCCGCCGTCGGTGGTCATGACCGTGAAGCGCGCCACGTCGCCCACCCCGACGAACAGCGCGCCGTCATGGTAGATGACGCTGTGAAGGTGGCGCAGCATGAAACGGGCGTCGCCTTCGGCGTAGGTCACGGCCAGCTCCGGATACAGCTTATGGAAGTCGAACCAGGCCTCCCAGGTCAGGCCGTCGTCCTTGCTGCGGTAAAGGACGGCGCTGTTCTCGGCGTGCTGGGCCCCCCAGACCGTGCCCTGGCCGTCGTCGGCGATCTGCCAGAAGGTGCCGGCCATACCGGTCAACACCAGGTTCCAGGTCTCGCCGGCGTCATCGGAACGGTAAAGGCTGCCCGGGGCGTCGAACCCGGCGTAAAGCCGGCCGCGGCTGTCGCCCTGGAGGAAGGTCTCGCCGGGCACGTCGTTCTCGGTCAGGACCCGCTTCAGGTCGCCCGCGGCGCTCATCTTCCAGATCGACCTCATATAGGTCCCCTCCTCGATGACGGCCAGCAATAGGGACCGGGACGGCTCGTGAAAATAAACGCGGCCGATGTCGCCGATGGCCGGCGCGATGGCGATCGGCTTCATGCCCTGGGCGTTGACCGGCTGGACCACGGCGCGGGGCGGTTCCGGCTGGGGAGGTTCAGCCGGAGCGTTGACCGGATCTTCGGTCCCGGGGACCGGGATGCCGGGCGGGACGACGGCCACGATAGGGGCGTT
>CAYPMU010000156.1:0-3075 GCA_964411975.1 uncultured Gammaproteobacteria bacterium
GGCCCGGGCCGGCCTGCGCGACGGCGACGTCATCCTGTCCGTGAACGGCGAGAGCGTCACGGCCAGCAACGCTTTGTCCGATATCGTCGCCGCCTACGGCGCCGGCAGCGTGGTGTCCGTGACTTACGCGCGCCAGGAGGCTGAGGCCACGGTCGAAGTGACCCTCGGCACGGCTCCGATACCCTGACCGCGCGGGACAAAGCGGCCGCGGCGGGATTGACAAAAGGGCTAAATCATGCTATTATTCCCGGTCGCTTAATCGGCTTAAGGACCAAGACCATGCAGGAGACCCAATACGCCAAGGCGCTCGGCGGCGAATGGAAACGGATAGTGCTGTTCGGCATTATCGCCGCCATTTTCGGCGCGACCCTGAGCCTGATCTTCCCCCTGCGTTACAGCTCGACCATGCGCTTGCTGATCATCCAGAAACAGCTGTCCCAGTCCGATCCCTACACCGCCATCAAGGCCACCGAGGGCATCGCCGATAATCTCGGCCAGATCGTCTACACCACTTCTTTCTTCGAGAAGGTGATGGCCGCGAAGTTCAACATCGACCAGTCCATCTTCAGCGCCGACGAGATCAAGAAGCGCCGGCAGTGGCGGCAGATGATCGCCACCCAGGTCACCCGCGGCTCCGGCATGCTGGTCGTGACCATTTACCACGTCGACCGCGACCAGGCCGAGCAGATCGCCCGGGCCATCGCTTTCGTCCTGACCACCGAAGGCTGGCAGTACGTCGGCGGCGGCGACCTGCAGATCAAGCTGGTCGATCAGCCGCTCCAGTCGACGTTCCCGGTCAAGCCTAACATCCCGGCCAACGCTTTCATGGGTTTCGTTCTCGGGATCATCGCCGGCTCGGGTTACGTCCTGGCGGCCGGGCGGCGCCAGGGATTGTTCGAGATCCCGGATTGAACCTTTCAACGGACGGACCGACCGATCAGCCCCGGCTCACGGCCGGGGTTTAGCGTAGCGGTCAGGCGCCGGCCCTCGCCGCGCTCTTCTCATCCGGCCTGCCGCCGGGGCAGGTTCAGGCCATTTCAGCTTAAATTCAAGTCATAAATAAGGCGGCTGGGAGTGTCTGGGTGTATTGACAAAAGCGGCGGGATATGCTATATTTCCTTGTTCGTTGGCAATAAGCTTGGGTCCGCCCTATGAATATGGCGCCCTGAAACCGTTTGACGACAGTGGCAGCGATGCCTCCTCCTTATTCGCCGTCAATGGCGTCAGACGGTTTCAGCGCTTCATAATAGTGTGAAGCGGCTAAGTTCCTTACAACTGAGTTCAGTTGGTCACGTTCACAACCGCCCCGCAAGGGCATTGAAAAGCCCCGAAAGGGCGAGGAGGTTTATCATGAAGAGGACCGTCATCGCGATCAGCGCTTTCGTCGTTCTGATGGCCTGGCGGCCGCTGGTCGCCAACGCCCAGTCGTCCGCCAGCGTCGAGTACGTCGAGCTGCCCCCGGCCGTCGCCGCCTGCGTCGCGAGATGCACGTCGCCGGTCGCCGTGGCCGCGGCTACCGAAGCCACGGACGTCAGCCGGCGCCTCGGCAACCTGGAGCGCCGCTACCGGGACCTGTCCCGCAAGGTCGGGCTCCTGCGGCAGCGCGACACGGCGGTGACGGCCGAACTGGCCGCCATCCGCGAGGACATCCGCCTGCTCCGCGAGAGCCTGGAGACCCTGACCAGGGTCACTGAGGACGAGTTCCTGCGTACGGGCATCGCCTTGTACGGCTTGAACGAAGGCCTCAGCGAGGTCCGGGGCCGGTTGGCCGACATGGATACCAGGATCAGCGCCCTCGAACGCAAGAACGGGGGACTGAAGATCGGCCCGTACGCGGGCTTCCTGGTGCTGTGGTCGACCGACGGCACGCTCTATACCGGCCTCCCCGCCGGCGCCCGTCTGAAGTTCAACCTGACCGATTCGGTCGACGTCAACGTCGACGCGGCGGCCCTGGTGTCCTTCAACGATGAGCCTTTGGGCAGTTCGGTGCGCGGCGGCCTGACCTTCGATCTCACCCCAAGTTGGGCGATCGAGGCCGGGATCGGCTCGTCTTGGGTCGGCTACAACAGCCAGCTCGAGGCCCGCGCGGCGTTCGTCACCGGCGACGTCGGAGCCACCTTCCGGTACAGCCGTTTCACGGCCACCGCGTCGGTGCTCGCCGGCGCCGAGTTCGACAGCGACCGTCCGGCGTTCGCGCTGGGCGGCAACATCCTGCTCGGCGTCGAGTTCCCGTAATGATGACAGCGGGGGCGGCGAATGGTCGCCGCCCCCTCCCCCAAACTTCGACGAACCTTCACGAAAGTGAACAAGGAGATACGGTCATGAAGAAGAATCTGCTGCAGTTCGCGCTCGCGCTCGTCGCGGCGCTCGCCTTCACCGCCTGCGGTCTGCAGGACGGCGAGGATCCCGCTGACGCCACCCCGCCCGAGGACGCCACCCCGCCCGAGGACACCACGCCTCCGGAGGAGACCGGCCTGCCCGCCCCGTTCCGCAGCCCCGCTCCCTGCATCCTCGACTTCAGCAACGCCTATGTTTCGGGCGCGACCTGCGGCGAGGTCCGGGGAACGCTTCCGGGCATGAGCTGGAGCTCGGGCGTGCAGATCGCCAACCCCGACGGCGACGGCTACATGGGGATGAGTTTCACCACCCCGGCCGGAACCTACGAGGTGTCCTACCTCGGCTGGCAGAACTGCTCCACGCAGCAGCCGAACGACGCCTGGGCGCAGTACGGTCATGCCGACCAGCTGGTGGAGATGACGGCCGAGGCCCGAAGCTTCATCAACTGCAACTGGTACAACGGGTCCACCGGCCAGGTGATCAGCGGGGTCAACCCCAGCTGCAACATCCGGTTCACGGTGGACAACGAGTGCCACATCCTGCCCGCGGGCAACATGTCCGGTTTCACCGGGCTGTAGCCAGCCAACTGAACCAGCCTTCTTGGGCGGTCCGACGCATGTCGGGCCGCCCTTTCTTTTTCGCCACCGACATTTGAAACCACCGCTCAAGCGGTGGTTATTTTGTATAAAGCGGATCCCCCGGAGCTTTAGCGAAGGGGGATGGGGCGCGAACTGGTGA
>CAYPMU010000157.1:0-3061 GCA_964411975.1 uncultured Gammaproteobacteria bacterium
GGAGCCAGCTGGGCGAACGTCACCCCATCCGCGATCAAGCCGTGGACCCGCATCGCCGGCAACCAGAACTGGTACATGAAGCTGCTGCAGGCCGTGGCCGACACTCACCGTTTCTCCGTGGACACCCCGGTGGAGAAGCTGGAGCAGCGCGCTTTGGACATCATCATGAACGGCACCGGCGCCGAGACCTACCTGGTCGACGGCCAGCGTTCGACGTTCGAGGGTGTCGTGCCGAACCTGGAGAAACGCTACCGCGAGACCGATTCCGATTACGTCCGTCACGAGATCGAGACCTACATGAACGTCGTCACCTGTCCGAGCTGCAAGGGCAAGCGGCTGCGGCCGGAAGCCTTGGCCGTGACCTTCGGCGGCAAGAGCATCGCCGACATCGTCGGCCTGTCCATCGAACAGGCGGCGGCTTTCTTCGAATCGCTGCAGCCGGCCAAGGCCGGCGCGGCGCCCAAACGCGACAAGGATAAAAAGGGCCTCAAGGCCAAGTCCGGACAATTGTCCGAACGCGAGGCCAAGATCTCGTCTCAGGCCCTGCGCGAGGCCATTTTGCGCCTGAAGAACCTGGTCGAGGTCGGCCTGGGCTACCTGACGCTCGACCGTTCGGCCGTTTCCGTTTCCGGCGGCGAGCTGCAGCGCGTCCGCCTGGCCACCCAGCTGGGCACCGGGCTGTCCGGGGTGATCTACATCCTGGACGAGCCGTCCATCGGCCTGCATTCGCGCGACAACGACCGGCTCATCACCGCCCTGCAGAAGCTGCGCGACCTGGGCAACAGTGTCATCGTCGTCGAGCACGACCAGGCCACGATCGAGGCCGCCGACCACGTCATCGACATGGGCCCCGGCGCCGGCGCTTTCGGCGGCGAGATCATCTCTGAGGGCACGCCGGCCGAGATCCGCCGGGACAAAGGATCGCTCACCGGCCGGTACCTGACCGGCAAGGAGTCCATATCCGTGCCCAAGCGCTACCGCCGCGGCAATGGCAAGGCGCTGCTGGTGCGCGGCGCCTCCGAGTTCAACCTGAAGAACGTCGACGTCCGCTTCCCGCTGGGCATGCTGGCCTGCGTCACGGGCGTCAGCGGTTCCGGCAAGTCCACCCTGGTCATCGACATCCTCAGCCGGGCGCTGATGAAGAAGCTCTACCGGGCCAAGGAGATGCCCGGCGCGCACAAAGAGATCAAGGGCATGAACGAACTGGACAAGGTCATCAGCATCGACCAGTCGCCGATCGGCCGGACGCCGCGGTCGAATCCGGCCACGTATACCGGCGTTTTCACCGTCATTCGCGACCTGTTCACCGAGGTGCCCGAGGCCAAGATGAAAGGCTACGACGCCGGCAAATTCAGCTTTAACGTCAAAGGCGGCGGCCGCTGCGAGGCCTGCGCCGGCGAGGGTATGGTCCGCATCGAGATGCAGTTCCTGCCGGACGTCTACATCGACTGCACCGAGTGCGGCGGCAAACGCTATAACGCCGAAGCCCTGGAGATCCATTACAAGGACAAGACCATCGCCGACGTCCTGGAGATGACGGTCGAGGAAGCGGCGGTCTTCTTCACCGACCGACCGCTCATCAACGAGAAGCTGGTGGTGCTCAAGGACGTCGGCCTGGGCTATCTCAAGCTCGGCCAGCCTGCCACCACCCTGTCCGGCGGCGAAGCCCAGCGCGTCAAGCTGGCCACCGAACTGTCCCGCCGGGCCACGGGCCGCACGCTGTACATCCTGGACGAGCCGACCACCGGCCTGCATTTCGATGATATCAAGCGCCTGCTCGGGGTCCTCAACCAGCTGGTGGACAAGGGCAATTCGGTCCTGATCATCGAACACAACCTGGACGTCATCAAATCGGCCGATTGGGTCATCGACCTCGGTCCCGAAGGCGGCGACGCCGGCGGCCGGGTCGTGGCCGAAGGCACGCCTCTCGTCGTGTCCAAGAGCAAGGCTTCCTGGACCGGCCGTTATCTTAAGAACGTTCTCAAATAAGGTCAGTTCCGCCTTAAATTCGGTTGAGGGTTGATCCCTCCGCTCGCGAGCGGAGGGATTGACAAAAAGCCTTATTTGTGATATAAAAGATGGTCATTAATTTCCATCTTTTTGAAATATGCGCAAATTAGCCAAGATCACGTCGATCGTCTCTTCTTTAGCCCTGCTTTTCGGCCTGGCCGGTCTTCCGTTGCAAGCCGCCGCGGCTGAATTGCCGCCGGTGGCCTCCGTCACCGGTTCCTGGGTCGTGGCCAATCTTGCCGCCGACCGCGACGGCTGGAAGGTCGAGGCCTTCAAGAATGACAGCGACCTGGTGGCCTGGACCGAGGTCAACGAGACCGAAAGCCTGCGCCGGCTTTACGCCTACGACGGCGTCGGCACCCGGCTGCTGGCCTCGATGAACCTGGCCGAATGGGCCAACGAGGCCGACGCCCCGTTCTTCGATCCGGTCAGCGGCAGTTTCGACGCCGCCGACGGCCTGGTGGTCTGGGTCCAGCACGACGGTTCGGACCGCGAGATCTACTCTTTCGACGGCGACCAGGTCCGGCCGGTCTCCAACAACACCTACGACGACAAGCACCCGGTGACCTCGCGCGGACGCGTCGCCTGGACCAGCGTGCCGGGAACGTCCTACAACCTGATGGTCAGGGACGGCGCCGGCATCCACCGCCTGGACAGCTACAACGTCCTCAATTACGCCTTTTCCGGGACGAACCTCTTCTGGCTGAACCGCCGCTCCGCCGAGAACTGGTTCCGCGTCTTCCGTTACGACGGCCGCGCCGTTTCGCCCGTGGGCGAAGGGGACGACCGGCCCATCCGCAAATATTTCTTCACTGACGGCCGGGGCAGCGCCGCCTGGGAGTATTCCACCAAGCGCTGGGAGTACGACAAGCGCGTCATCTACCTGTCGGAGAACGGCGCCGAGGCCCGGCGCGTCATCCAGCGCGACGTGCCGCCGAACCTGCTGCGCATCGAAGCGGTCAAGGGTTCCGAGGTCCTGCTCAACACCACGGACCTGCTCACGTCGCTTTACGACGATTCGACCCTGATCCGCACCTCCGGTTTCGCTTCG
>CAYPMU010000158.1:0-3058 GCA_964411975.1 uncultured Gammaproteobacteria bacterium
CGTCGAGGCCGAGCCGCTGCTGCTGATCGACGGCAAACTGTCGCTGGGCAGCCCGGCCAAACGCGCCATCACCCGCTCGCTCGAAGCCCTGTCCGACATCGAGCAGTTGGAGCCCGGCCAGATCGTCTCCATCCACTGGGGCGTGCCCTGCGAGGTGATCACGCCGGCCCAGGCCGCCCAGCTGAGGAAATACACGCTGCGGCATCTGGCGCTGGCGAATCAAACATTATGACCGTCTACGTCTTCGGTAATCCCGACCTGGCCATGGACTCGCTGCCGCTGCGGCTGCTGCCCGAACTACGGCGCCGCCTGCCGGACGTCGAATTCCTGGTTAAGGATCCTAATGAAGAATGGGAGGTGCCCGAAGACCTTACCATCATCGACACCGTGGTCGGCATCGAGGGACCGCGACTGTTCCCCTCCCTCAACGACTTCGCGTCCGCCCCGCGCCTGTCCATGCACGACTTCGACGCCTTCGCCAACCTCCGGCTGCTGCAGAAGATCGGCCGCCTCAAGACGGTCCGGATCATCGGGCTGCCGCCGGAGCATGACGAGACCGCGGCCGCGGATTTCGTCGAAAGATCATTAGCGCCCCAAGCCTGAACCCTATGCCGGAGTACGATAACGTCATTTCCAAGGAGGCCGCCCTGACCGAACTGCGACTGGCCCGCGCCGGCGGCGGCGGGTCGGACAGCGACAGCGACTGGGGCTCCGATTCGGACTGGTCGTCATCCAGCGACTGGGGCAGCGGCAGTTCGGGTTCGTCCGGACCGAGCCGGCCGATGACGCCGGCCGAATCCATTGCCGTCGGTGTCCTGACCATCTCGTTCCTCGTTATCGTCGCGGCCGTGATCTGGGCCGCCAGATGGCAGACGATAAAGTGGGCCAAACAGGAAGCGGCCAGGCGCCGCGCGCTGGAAGAGCTCGGGGCCAAAGATCCGGCCGTCTGGGACAAAGCCGCCCTGGACCGGCGCATCTCGGAGGTCTTCCTGGGCTTCCAGAAGGCCTGGAGCGACCTGGATGCCGAAGCCATGAAGAACCTGCTGACCGAGGACTACTACCGCCGGGCCGTGCTGGAGATCAACGTCCTCTACAACCAGAAGCGGCGCAACGCCATGAGCAACGTCGCTCTCTTCCGAACGGAGATCGTGGAATACCACAGCGGACCGGACGACGCCGCCAACTGGTTCAAGGCCAGCATCCGGGCCTCAGCCGACGACGCACTGATCGACATCGCCGCGGACAACAAAAAACTCTTCTCCGACAGCAGCACCTTCGTCGAATACTGGACCTTCCGGCGCGAAGGCGGCCTCTGGAAGCTGGCCTTGATCGAACAGGCCACCGCGTCGGCCCGCTACGCGGAATACGCCATTGCCGAATTCTCCCGGGCCAACGGCTTCTATTACGATCCGGATTTCGGCTGGCTGATGATGCCTAACCGCGGCACCATCTTCAACTCGACCAATTTCGGCAAGTCGGACATCAACAATCACGTCATCGGCTTCTACCGCGACAAGATCGTCGAGTTCTATTCCTACCGGCCGGACAAGACGAATAAACCTAAGGTCAATTACGTCGTGGCCCAGGCCATACTGCCGATCTCCTACCACGACATCCTGGTCAGCAAGCGCGGCTGGTTCGAGCGTTGTCCCAAGGGCCTGGAGGAGCACTCGCTGGAGTCGCCCGACTTCAACAAGAAATACCTCGTCTGCGCCCATCCCGAGGACAATATCGGCACGTTGGAGCTGCTGACGCCCAACTTCATGGTCCACGTCGAGGAGCTGACCTATGATATGAACATCGAGGTGGTCGACAACGTCCTCTACTTCTACACCCTCGACCGCCGCTGCTCCTACGACCAGATGCTGCAATTACTGTCGTACGCGTTCGATGAGATGAAGAAATAAGCCTGAATTGAACGGCCGCCGATAATGCGCCGCTTCTCGGGGTCAGGCTTCCGTCGGCGAGCCAGACCAGGTCATTAAAGGCTCGCCCGCGCGTCCGACTCGGGTCAGCCTCCGGAATCCTGACCCGCTCGCGCGGCTTCAGTCAGGACATTTATGTAAAGTGTGCGCTCGGCCGGCCCCGCTATTGAACAACCGAGTGGCCGCGGGGCCTGCTGCGGAAGCGGCACTCCGTGCCGCACGCCCTCGCGAAATGAAGATGTATTATCCGCAAGGAAATCAAATGTGCGGAGCACTCTTTACGGAAGGCTCATCGTCATTACGCGAGGCCAGGCGGTACGAAGTACCGCCCCCGCGGGCCGAGCGCAATCCTGGCTCTTCCTGACCGACGTCAGGCCGCGGGTGGCGCGGAGCGGGGACCCCGCGGGCGCAGACCGAGCGCCGCAGCGAGGGAGCACCCGGGGGGTGCGCAGCGACAGGACCCGCGGCCAAATGATCCATAATAAAATAAAAACCAGCGGAGTTCCGCTGGCGGTAAAGAACTTGAACTGACCGCGGCGGTCAGGCGCCCTTGGGCTTGACCGTCCGCTCGCGAGTGACCTCGTCGCCGTCGGCGTCTTCGCCCTTGACCTTGACGTTGATCTTCTCGATGTGGCGCGGGCTGGTCTGCTCCTTGGCCTCGTCGATCTTCTTCTCGGCGGCGTCGAGCTGCTTCTTGGAGCCGCCGTTCTTGTTGTCGTCGAGGGCCTTCTTGACGCCGTCCTTGAGCGTCTTCTTGACCTTCTCGGCCGTCTGCTTGTGCGCCGGATCGCGGGGATCCTTGGGCACCACGGTCACATGGACTTCTTCCTTCTTGAGCGGCTGAGCATCTTTCTTGTCGTCAGCCATGCTGACCTCCTCCCAGTCGGGGTACCTGGGACCTACCCGATGCGCCAGACATTGGCGAAGCCATATTAACACAGGAAAATGTTCTGACAAGCCGATCGGCACGGCCGCTGCCGAATAAGGGCATTCACAAAAACCGTCAGACGACTTTTGAGCAAAAACCGTCAGACGACTTTTGATCGATCTTCGTCTGACGAAAATGCGATGGAAAGGTTGACTTTGCGGGGCCTCGGGCTACGATGACCTCAGTTCCTTGATCTCCAAGCTTA
>CAYPMU010000159.1:0-3050 GCA_964411975.1 uncultured Gammaproteobacteria bacterium
ACCGGCCTTTCCTCAGACCCGCCCATGAACTGGCGGCTGTCGGCTTTGGACCGGGTAATGCTCATCTCCAATTCTGACGCCCATGGCGTGCGCAACCTGGGGCGGGAGGCCAATGTATTTGAACTGGATGAGCCGAGTTATGAGGCGCTGACCGGCGTGTTGCGCCGGCGCGACCGGAAAAAACTGCCTTATACCATCGAATTCTTTCCCGAGGAGGGCAAATACCACGTTGACGGCCACCGCGCCTGTGATTTTTATTGCGACCCGGAAGAGACGGCGCGTCGCGGCGGCCGGTGCCCCAAGTGCGGCAAGGACCTTGTCCGCGGCGTCCTGGGACGGGTGAACGCCCTGGCCGACCGCGGATCCGGCGTCCGGCCGGAACAGTCCTCGGATTTCCGTCGGATCGTGCCGCTGGAAGAGGTGGTCGCCGAGGCCCTGGGCAAAGGACGGTCCTCCAAGGCCGTGACGGCGACTTATGCCAAGATGCTCGAGTCCGTCGCGCCGGAGTTCGATATCCTGCTGGATGTGCCGCTCGAGCGTATCGCCGCCGCGACTTCGCCCCGCCTGGCCGAGGCCGTCGGCCGCGTCCGCTCCGGCCAGGTCGTCATTCGCCCCGGTTACGACGGCGTCTTCGGCCAGGTCCGGATCTTCGCCCCCGCCCGGGCCGACCAGGGCCGGCTGGAACTGTAAATTCCTTCGTAACGAAAACACCCGCCGCGTGTATATCCGGGCGGATGTTTTCGTGCTTTGCGAAAAGAACTATCTCCTCTTTTTTTTGGCCGCTTTTTCCGCCGCCTTTTTTTGGACGGCCTTGCAGCGGCTTTTCCATCATCGGCATTTTTTTGGCCGGTGATTTTTGACGTACTGCTTTCTTCCCGTCCTCCACCGGGCAGCGCAGTCAGATCATCAACACGCAGCAACGCGTCGAGATCAACCGTCAGGAAATATGGGAGTAGAAAGTTCTTTCTATTTCCAGCATACAACAGACCCCCTGGGTGGGGCAACCGGTTTGTCAAGCCCCCTCGGGCATAGTGGCCGCGGATTTCAAGCAATCTGATTTTACGACACCGGAAAATAAGGCTGGCCGCAACCGGTCCGGGCTTAATCGCCATCGACCGGTAATAAAAGAGGTCCGCCTTGTCCGGACGGACCTGTCGAGTGCCGGGCCGCTAAGCACCGGTTTCTTCCTTGACGTACTTGACGGCCTTCTTCTTCAGGCGTTCCTGGTCGGTGTCGCTGAGGATCTCGATGACCTCGACGTCGCCGCCGGTCTGGGGGCCCCTGGAAGAGACGCGGATGTGATAGACGCCCTGCTTGTCTTTGACGATGGTCGCCGTGTACATTTTGACGCTCCTTGTGGCACGCGTTCCAGAACTTCAACCATGCCCGGCATGGGCACGAATAAAGAACCAGACCATGAACCCATCATATCGATGTCGCGCCGAATGTTCAATAGCCGTTATATTCATAAAAAGAAGAGCGGCCCGGCAGGTGTCGGGCCGCTGCAAGGGGCGGTCGGTCAGGGACGAGCTGGCGGCGGTTGCGGTTGCCGCGCAGCCGGCAGGCGGAAGAGCCGGCGAATGCCGCGTTCGAGCAGGCGGCCGAGGGCGCGCAGTCCCTTGTCCAGGATGGAGAAAGCAAGCCGCAAGACGCCGCTGATCAGGTCGATGACGAGCTTCGAGACGAACCTCGTGAAGACCTTGATCAGCTTGCCGGCCGCCTTGCCGCCGCCGAACATGACGGCGAAACCCAGGATCACGATGCCGAGAAGCAGCGCGGATGCCATGTTGTTCGGCCTTTCTGGGAGTCAAGCTCCCTCATGGGTAAAAGGAACATCCAACGCGGAACTATAGCATATTTTTGAGTCTTTGTCAAGATAGTTTCGGGCTTATTTTAGCTAAAATAAGCAAATTTATCAGGTTTGATAAAATATTCGGAAAAAGAAAAAGCCGGACGTCAGGATGACGTCCGGCCGGGTGGAAGGATCATTCGCCGGAGTCCGGGCAGACCGGGTTGGCGCGCGCGTACTCGACCGCTTCGCGGTAGAGCCCGGCCGCTTCGGTCTCGAGAGCCTCGACGACGGCCTCGAAGTCGAAACAGCCTTGGCCCTGTGAGCCGGCGTAGCAGCAGAGGAAGCGGGCCCAGTCGGCCGGCCGGATGACGCGCAGGAAGGCGCGGACCGCGGCCGGGTCGGACTCGGCGGCGGCGGGGGAGCGCGGGATGCCGTGCTCGTCGACGACGGGGAAGTCGAAGCCGGCGATCTCCTCCTGCGGCCCGCAGATGATGACCGGGCTGGCGTCGAACAGCGCCTCGCCGATGCGCAGGGTATAGTGCCAGTCGTTGGAACCGGGGACGGTGACCAGCGGGCGGACACAGCGGGTGAAGCACTCGGTGCACATGTGATCCTCCTGGGATCGGTTGGTTGTTTGTTTGAAGGAACAGTTCCCGTCAGAACTGCCGAATCCATTTCAGCGGCTCTGGCGGGAGGCGGTCCGGAGTGCGGACCGCCCGAGGGTCAGAAGAGGTCATCATCGCCGGCGCAGACGTGCTCCGGCAGACTCCCGGTCCGGACCTTGTCCCAGCTTTCCGTACAGACGACCTTGGCCTCGTAATAGGCCTCGTCGCCGTGCGGATGGACGGTCCAGGTGAACGGGTAGCACCGACCCGGCTCGAAGCCGCGGCGGCGCAGGAGCTTCTGCACCTTGGCCAGCTTCTTGAAGGGTCCGGCGACGCAGACCAGCGACTCGAACCATATCTTGATGCCGTCCGGCCAGTCGGGGTAGTGGCAGGTCACGATGATCCGGTACATGTCAGCCTCCTTGGCCGGTGTGTGTGTGTGTGTGTGTGTTGGAAAGATCGACGCCTTCCATGAGCGCTCGAGCCGGGACAAGCACCGTCTCGAGCTCTCGTGGAAGGGGCGCAGGCTGAAGCAGTCCTGCGCCGAGTCCCCTAAGACAGTGTCCGCCCGTCTTGCGAGCGCCCCGGAGCTTCCCCGGAGTATTGCGCCCGCCGTATGCCGCGGGATGGCAGCTCGGTATTCGGTCTCTTAT
>CAYPMU010000160.1:0-3040 GCA_964411975.1 uncultured Gammaproteobacteria bacterium
GAGGGCGAGCCTAAAATGACCTGGTCTGGCTCGCCGACGGAAGCCTGACCCCGAGGAGCGGCGGCGCGAAGACAACAGGACCCGCAGCCAGAAAAAGCGAAAAAAAGACCCGCCGAGAGGCAAGTCTAGTTCTTGAAGCCGGTGATGGCCCAGCAGGGCCGGCCGTCGGGCATGGTGCCCGTCATCAGCGTCACCTGGGCCGGGTTCTCGATCCGGCAGCGGAAAGTCTCGCCGTCGTAGACGATGCCGACGAAGTGCCGGGGCGCGACCTGGCGGACGTCGCCGCGAGCCTTGCCCGCGGGACGACGGAACAGGAAGGTCAGGACCGTGAAGCCCGGCGCTTTTTCGTCGCCGCGCACGGCGATGAAGACGTCGTGGCCGGTGAGATTGGCGATGATCTGATATTTCTTTTCCGCCATCGTCAGCCCTCAGTTCCGCGGGTCGCGGATGGAGAAGACCGGGCCGTCGGGGTAGCGCTGGGCGCCGCCGACGAACATCACGGTGCAGCCGTGGACGTGGACGGTGTAGCTCAGCCGGTCGCGGCGGTCATAGCAGGACCGCATGGCCGCGTTGGCCGGGAAACCCGTGATCATGTTCGGCGCGACCTCTTCGGCGTTGCTGCAAGGCTGCGCGTAGATGTGGATGTTGAGCTCGCCGTTCTCGGCGCGCAGCAGCACGTAGACCGGGAAAGCCATCCGGTTCTCGATGTAAAGTTTGGCGGCCTTGGCTATTGTAACCTCCAATGGAAAGAGCTGGTTTAAATTTAACCAGTCGCGCCGTTAAGCGCAATAGCGTCGGCGATGGCGGCGGCGATCAGATGTTCTTGACCATGTAGGTGCCCTGGAGGCGGTAGCCGAGTTTGCGGTAGTAGCCGCGGACGCCGATGCCGGAGATGACGGCCATCTTGCGGAAGCCGGCCCGACGGGCCAGCCGTTCGGCTTCGGCCATCAGTTTCTTGCCCAAACCTTTATGCTGCGAGGCGTCGGGGTCGGCGGTGTCGATGGGCACGAGATGGCCGTAGGTGTGCAGTTCGCGGATGAAGGCCGCCCCGCGCAGTTCCGGCAGCAGCTTCAGTTGTTCGGCGCGAGGGCCGCTCGGCTCCCTGGCCGGTAAACGCAGCCGGCAGAAGGCGAAGACCGCGCGCCGCCGCCGGTCCTCGAGGCTCAGGAAGTGTTCCAGTCCGCCGGCCGACTCGTAGGCGTCGTCGAACAGGCGCGGCACGGCCAGCAGCAGTTTCGGGTCGTCTTTGGCCGCGTGACCGATCTCCCGGCACCGCAGGCAGGCGCAGCGCAGGCCGCGCCGGTCCATCTGGACGCGGATGACCTGGCGGAGGTTGGTGACCGGATTGCCGGCCAGGATCGAGGTCGAGGGGATGTCGCGGATCAGGCGCGAGATGCGGCAATAGCGGGGGACAGCGGCTTTGAACTTGATCAGCATCTCCAGCAGCGCCCGGTCGGAGTAAGGACGATATTCGCCGCGTTTCCACTCTTCGTGCAGTTCGGCCGTGGCCAGCACGACGCAGGGATAGATCTTCACCATGTCCGGACGGAAGGCCGGGTCGTCGAAGATCCGTTTCAGGCCGGCCAGGTCGGACCGCGGCGTGGCCCCGGGCAGTTGCGGCATCAGGTGGAAGTCGGTCTTGAATCCGGCGTCCTTCAGGAGTTCGACCGCCCGGGCGACGGCGGCGGTGTCATGGCCGCGCTTGACCCGCTTCAATATCTTTTCGTCCAGCGTCTGGACGCCGAGCTCCACCCGGGTGCAGCCCAGCCGGCGCAGGCGGGCGACTTCCGCGGGAGTGACGCGGTCCGGCCGCGTCTCCAGGGTCAGGCCGATGATGCGGTGCTTGGCGGTCTCATTGGTCAGCTGGGCCGCCGCCAGGCCGGACGTGCGCCGCCGCATCCCGGACCCGAATTGGTTGCAGGCGTCGAAGCAGCGCTTGATGAACCACTGCTGGTACTTCCAGGGGTAAGCCGACCAGGTGCCGCCTTTGACGATCAGCTCGATCTTGTCGGCCGGATGGCCGTTGGCGATGAGCGCCCGGATGCGGAAGGACACCTGGCGCCAGGGCTCGAACTTCAGGGCCAGGGCGCGCATGGCCGCCGGCTCGTTGGACAGGTAGCTCTTGGGCATCCGGGCCTCGGACGGGCAATAGGTGCACTGTCCGGGGCAGGGCCAGGGCTTGGTCAGCACGGTGATGACGGCCACGCCGGAAAGCGAGCGCACTTCGCGGCGCGTCAGGATCTTGTCCAGGCGGGGGTCGCGACGTTCCGGATGTCCGGCGACCAGCCGGCCGTAGGCGCGCCGCAGTTCGGCCGTGGCCGGCAGCCGGGCTTTCATGGCGCCGGCCACCTGGCGTTTGACAGCCGAAAATTCGTCCTTGGTTTGGACGCCGCGCTCGATTGATGTTCTAATGATGGCGTTAGCCGCCTGGCTTCTTTTGGACATGCGCGAAGAAACCGCAAAAAGGATATTGGACAAGGTCCGCGACGATCATGACGCCATCGCCGCCGATTTTTCGGCCACGCGGACGCTGGTCTGGCCGGAAATGCGGCGTTTCCGGGAATTCGTCCGGTCGGGCGATCAGGTGCTTGACGTCGGTTGCGGCAATGGGAGAGCTTACCAGCTTTTCGAGGGGCTGGCAATCGAGTACGAGGGGGTCGACGTGTCCAAGAACCTGATCGCCGAGGCCCGCCGCCTGCATCGGGAACTGCTGGCCGATTTTCACGTCGGTTCGGCGCTGGCCCTGCCCCAGGAGGCCGGAACGGTCGACGCGGTCCTGGCCGTGGCCGTGCTTTTTTACGTCCCCTCGGAAAAATACCGGCTGCAGGCGCTGCGGGAAATGTGGCGGGTGCTCAAACCCGGCGGCCGCTTGCTCATGACCAACTGGTACCTGTGGAACCCGTCTTATTTCCGCCATAATTTTTTCGGGATCGTTCGCGGCCTTTTCCGCAAGTTCGCCGGCCGGTCCGACCTGGACCTTACGGACTTCGAACTGCCCTGGAAGCGCGGCCGTCGGGTAACGCGGTACGGTCACGCTTTC
>CAYPMU010000161.1:0-3007 GCA_964411975.1 uncultured Gammaproteobacteria bacterium
TTCAATTCGGCCAGGGCCGCATCGAAATCATCCGGCTGATCGAGCTTCGCCGCCATCTTATCCAGGATGGCGCCGACCTGCACCATCTCGTCCAGACTGAGCGTGTCGCCGACCGAAGACACGAAGTTCTGATACAGCTTGCCCATATTCTCCGGCGTCCGCGTTTCCGGCGTCTTGAGCTTTTCCGAGAATGTCCGCACCTCGTTCCTGATGGTCAATTTTTCCGTCTCCTCGAAGATCTGCTCGACGCCCGGCGCGACCTCGGAGAAATCAGCGGCGAATTCGACCACCGCCGTCTTGCCTTCGAACCGCAATTTCTTCTGCAGCTCCTTTTTCTGGCCTTCGTCCGGGGTCTCGCGGATCTGTTTGATGACCTTGCCGACCTCGGACATTTTATCCTTCGGCACGCCCATGTCCTCCATGGCTTTGATGAAGGCCTGGTTGGCCAATTCGTCCCCGAACAGGTCGCCGATCAGGGCCTGGGACCGGGAAACGTCCATTTTGACGTGAGGCACCAGCTTGCCGCCGCTTTCGGTCATGGAGATGTCGCGCAGCACGCCGGCGAACTGGCCCAGCGTCATGTCCACGGTCTTGGGATTGAATTGGTTGTTGATGGCATTAAGGAACCCCTCGCGGCGCGTCTGGTCCGTTTCACGGGCGGCGATACCCCGCAATTCGTCCTTATACCTGGCCAGGGCGTCCGGGGCCACTTTGCCGCCATGCGTTTCGGCGAAGAGCTTGACCTTGTTCAAGACGCGCACCGCATCCGGCGACCGGAAGAAAGCCGGGCATTTGGTCTCGGCGGTCACACCCAGGGCGTCGACCGTCGAAGAAACGGAACGGACCAGGTCGGGATTGAATCCTTTTTCCGGATCCGTCGGCGTATTGTATTCGGCCTTGGGGTAGCTATGCTGCAAGATGCCGTCGCGGATCATGTCGTAGCCGTCCCGACCGAATTTTTGCTTGTAGTATTCCTGGTTCTGCTCGATGAACTTGGCGCTGAACAACGGATGGTCCTTGGAGGCATCGAAGCTCTCTTTGGCCTGGGCGATGCCGACGGTATAACCCAGATCGTGATCAATGATGATCTGGCGGATCAGGACCTTGTCCTTGGCCGACACCTTGTCGCCCAGGCCGGCCATCATCTTGTCGGCCATGCGCATGTTGCCCTCGAGGATGTGCCGCGTGCCATGGTCGCTGCCGGAGAAAACGTCCTTGTCGCGCTCGGTCTGATAAGCCAGCTTGCGGGAATTGTCGCGGACCAGCTCGAATATCTGCTGCGGGTCGGCATCAGGAAAGGCTTCGGCGTATTGTTCGGCGTAGGTCCCGGCCTCGGCCTGGATCAATTCCGCCTCTTCCTTCTTGATGAAGCCTTTCTCGACCATTTCGTTGAGTTCGGCCCGGACCTCGCTGCCGATCTCCCGCAGCGTCCCTTCGATGTCATCCTTGCCGGATTCGATGGCGACGTCCGGCCGGTTCCGCAGTTCCAGGGTGTTGAGCATGTCCGAAGTTATCGAATCCGGCTTGACCACCCCCTTTTCGATCATGGTCTCGAGCTGGCGGAAGGCCTCCAGCTGGGCCGTTTCGTGCTGGGCGGTATCCATCCCCTTATTGTGGTTGGTGCTGACCAGGCTGGCCGGATATTCAGCCTTGGTCCTGGACCGGAGATCGGCCAACTGCTCATTGGTGTAGTCGTCCCTCAGTCCGGCGCGTTCCGGCTTGGCCGCTTCCTTGATCTCGGCTACGGCGGTCTCCGCCTTGGCCGCCGCGGCCGCGTTCATCTCGGCGACGCCTTGTTCCACGGCCTGGAGCTGCTCCGCGCCGGCTCCAAGCCTTGTGATCTGATCGATCGCCGCGGCGGACTCTTGCCGAGAGGCCTGTTCAAAATCGGCCGTTTCCCGCGCCACCTCGGCGGCGGCCTGGTCGCGCTGCTGCTCCAACTGTCCCTGGTCCTCCGCCTCGACGGCCCGCTCGACGGCGCCCTCCGGCGACGACTCGGCAGCTTCAAGAGCGGACTCCGCGCTCGCGTCCGGCGGCGGAGCCGCTTCCTGCGGCGGCGGTTGGAAACCCGTCTCGGGAGAGGCTGACATAGATCTTAAATGCCGATCTGTTTTCTGATCTCATCCATCTTCTCGGCCTCGATTCTTTTCACAAGATCGGCGATAAGAGCGCGCCGCTTTTTGGCGAGTTCGGCCAATTCCCCCTGGAACCGGGCATGGATATCCTTGATCTTCCGTGATTTTTTTCCGATCGCTTCCGTCGGCATAGCCGGAGGTTTCTTATGGCGGCGGCCGGAAAAGTCCGGCCTATCGGTTATATTTTACTTTAAATCAGCAGTAAAATCAATACAAGCCGAGCTTAAATTTAACTTGCGGACGGCACCGTACACGATTGGCTCAATAGCCGATCTGTGATAATGTCATGAGGATAAAAGTGACAGTCTTTCCATGCTTTTCCGAACCAAAAAATACTGCGAAAAGAACTGCAACCAGGCCCTTGTCCTGTCGGTATTGGCATGTCTGCTGTCAGTGACGGCTTTATTGGTCAGTCTGAGCGGCGCGATGGGAACGTCCGCCGTGACGCCGACAACGCTGATCGCGGCTGAAACGTCCGCCGACTCCGTCACGTCCGGCCAGTTCCTGAAGAATCCCGCGCCTGCCGGACAACCAAAGGCCCAGAGCGGATCGCCGTCCGTCGGCAGGATCGCCGGCCTGGGGACCTGCCGAGCCGAGAACCGGGGCATCAATTCGTTCGCTTGTCCGGGCACGCCGACCGAGGACGTCTGCGGCGAACCGCCTTACCTGACCTGCTTCCAAGGAACCGATGAATCCGGTCCGCCGGGACAGATCTGGGATCCGGCCTGTTCGTGCACCTGCATCGACCGCGAAATCGATAGGCGCAGCGCAATCAACGCCCGCGCCCGCTCGCCAGCCGTCGTTGCCGGCTGCACCGACGATTCGCGAGGTGGATCAACTGGTTCAGCAGTTCCAAGACGCGTACACGCAGG
>CAYPMU010000162.1:0-3002 GCA_964411975.1 uncultured Gammaproteobacteria bacterium
GAGGAACGCGGCGGCGCCGGCGGCGACGTCCCCGGGTGAAAAAACCGGCCGGCGGATCCGCGGACGCGGCACCGGCGGCGGATCTGAACCAAAAAGCGGCCCCTTTCGCGGGGGCCGCTTTCGTCTTCCAAACCGCCTGAATTACTTCAGGGTGACCTTGGCGCCGGCTTCCTCGAACTTCTTCTTCCAGGCCTCGGCGTCGGCCTTGGCAACGCCCTCCTTGATCATCTTCGGGGCGGTGTCGACCATGTCCTTGGCGTCCTTCAGGCCGATCTGGGTCAGTTCGCGGATGACCTTGATGACGCCGATCTTGTTGGCGCCGGCATCGGTGAGCTCGACGTCGAAGGAGCTCTTCTCCTCGACCGGAGCGGCCGCGGCGCCCGGAGCGGCGGCCATGGCCATGACCGGAGCGGCGGCGGAAACGCCGAACTTATCTTCGAGGACCTTGACCAGTTCGGCCAGATCCAGGACGGACATCTTCTCGAGAGCGGAGACGAGATCCTGGAACTTGGCCGGGACCTCGACCTTCTTTTCTTCTGACATACGCGTAAGTGGTTATTAGGCTGATTTAGAGTCCTTGATGGCGTTCAGTGCGTAGACGAGCTGGCGGAGGTTGCCTTTGAGCACGCCGACCAGGCCGGACAACGGCGCGCCGATCGAACCGACGACGCGGGCGATGAGTTCCTGCTTGGAGGGCAGCGCGGCCAGGGCCTTGACCTGCTCGGGGCTGAGCCATTTCGATTCCAGGATGCCGCCGAGAATGACGGCGTTCTCATGGGTCTTGCGGAAGGTCTCGAAGACCTTGGCCGGAGCGATCTCGTCGCCGTGGGCCAGGAGCAGGGCAACGCTGCCCTTGAGGGCGGCATCGTCGACGTTATCGGCCTTGACCTCCTTGAGCGCCCGGCGCAGCAGGGTCTTTTTGGACGTCACGATGACGACCTTCTCCGCTTTGGATTTGCGGCGCAAGTCGGTCGAATCGGCCACTTTCAGGGCGGACAGGTCGGCGAAGACGATAGCCTTGGCCTCCTTGAGCTCCTGGGTGTAGCGGCTGATGTCAGCTTCTTTTCTGACTCGGGTTTTTGCCATAATTGTTTGATTTACTGTTGAACGGGACGGTTATCTCGACCTTTGAGGCTGCCCGTCGGATCTCGGGCATCCCCCTTCGCCAAGGCTACGGGGGATTACCGCACTGGATAGGCCGCTGTCCCAGCGGCCTAGATATTAGTGGGGAAAAAAAATCCGTGGTCGATGACCACAGACAATGGGCTCCGGGCCCGCACAAGCATGGCGCGGGCAACCGGTTTACGGCCTAATACGGCCGTTTACCTCGATGGGCTCGCTCCCTGTCAGGAGCGAATTGTCCACTCGGGACCCATTGTCTGCGGTAATCGGTAACGCTGATAGATTACACCGGCCCCGGGAAACTGTCAACATCTCCATTGGCAGCGGGCGCCGCCGGTCACTGAGACTCGAGCTGGACCTCAAAAAGACCTTTTTTAAGCTTGACCACCCGGGTGATGCTGGTGTTCTGTCCGCGATCGTCGGACACCGAGATCTCGAAGGTCAGCTGCTCGCTCTCCATGACCCTGGCGTTGGTGCTGAGCCAGGACAAATAGATGTCCGAAGAGTATTCTTTGCCGATCATCCCCTCGATGGGCAGGCCGATGGTCTTATCCAGCTCGACGATGCGGAACTTGTAGGTCGAAAAATCCAGGGCATGGTCGTCCTTCAACGATAAAGACCCCTTGAACTCGTCCAGGGTCAGCGGCCGGAGCGGCGTCCAGGTGAATTCCACGACCGGCGGCGCGTCCGACGAACGCGAGGGGGCGCGGGACCATATGTCCCCGGCCACGTACCAGCCAATGCCCGCGAGCACGGCCAAACTGGCGACCAGGGCGGCCGCACGGAGTGATCTGCCCGTTCCTTTTGTCAGACGAACCATATCACCCACACCTTAACCAAACATTTATTTTCAAGCAACCCCCTCGGCCAAAAAAATCGTCCCGCTTCGGATGCGGGACGGCGGCTGTCCCGGCTCAGCCGATCACCGAGCCGCGGAACGGACGCCCGGATATGATCCGGTCGATGTTGGGCAGGTCGCGGCCGTCGGCGATGACGACGCTGATTCCGGACTTCTGGGCCGCCCGGGCCGCCACCGGATCGAACGGACTGTTGAGACCGGGACGCCAGCGGCCGCCGAAACGGCGGCGGAATTCCGCCCAGGTCAGCTTCAGGAGAGGCTTGGCGCCCGCGTGGCGGCGCGGGTCGCGGTCGTAAACGTAAGGGATGTTGGAGAGGTTCACCAGACGTTTGGCGCCGAACTGTCGGGCCAGAAGGACGGCGTCATGATCGGATGAGCAGCCGGGCAGCCAGCCGGCGCCGATGATCACCGGCGTCCGGCGGCTCATGGCGATGCGCGGGTCGGTCACGACGCGACCGTCGGTCAGCTTGCCGAAGACCGTGCTGACCAGCTGGGCGTTGAGCATGGTCGCCTTGATGCCGATCTGATCGAGCTGCTCGCGGCTGGCCTTGGTCAGGCGCGAGGCCGCCTTCTGGTAGACCCGGCAGGTGGATCCGCCGCCGCAGACGACGACGAACCGCCGGCCGCGGCGGACATGAGCGGCGAGCAGCCGTTTGAATCCGGCCAAAAAACGCCGATCTATCCCCTGAGCCGGGACGATCAGCGAACCGCCGAGCGATAATACTATCTTCTTCGAGCCGGCGTCGGTCATATCAACGATGTTCATCTTTTTCCCGGCGCCAGCCGGAACGGAGGTCCGGCCCGTTCCTGAACTGCTGGTCGCGGACGCGCTGCTGGGTGTTGGCGCGGAACAGGCTGGGCGTACGGTAGCCGACGCCGCGCTTGCCCCGGCCGCGGGAATGATCCTTCATATGGAGGCAGGCCGCGGGCCGGTCTATTTCCTGTCGCTGTTACGGAACTCCAGCTTGGCGATATTGTCCACGTAACGCAGGCGCACGAAGTAAAAGCCGGTTTCGCCGTT
>CAYPMU010000163.1:0-2955 GCA_964411975.1 uncultured Gammaproteobacteria bacterium
AACGCCGGAACGGTCGCCGTTCTGCCCGCGGAATTGTCCGCCGCCGAACTGCTGATCGAACACGTCGCCGCGGCGCTGGAACGCCTGGTCTTTGGCCGCCTGGCCCTTGCCGTAGGCCAGGCCTCCGTAAAAAGAGCCGCCGCCGACGGCTAAAATGATCGCGATGAGCATCGTCAGAACTTTATTCATAGGCGTTATTTTTATCACCGACATAAATTTTTCAGGTTGATCTGAGCTTAAAATCGATGTACTGGCCGAAGAACCATCCTGTCACCGGTCATTCATAGCGCAGGGCTTCAATGGGGTTAAGGCCGGCGGCCCGCTGAGCCGGATAAAAACCGAAGACGATGCCGATCAGGGCCGACACGCCGAAGGCCAGGCCGACGGCTTCCAGCGAAAGCGAGGCGGCGATGCCGCCGAAGGTCGACGCCGCCCAGGATATCAGCCAGCCGACCACCACGCCCAGGGCGCCGCCGGCGAAAGTGATCATGACCGATTCCAGCAGGAACTGCAGGCTGATCTCGCGGCGCTTGGCGCCGATGGCCCGGCGCAAACCGATCTCGCGGGTCCGCTCGGTGACCGAGGTGAGCATCATGTTCATGATGCCGATGCCGCCGACGATGAGCGAAATGGCGGCGATGGCCGCGAGCCGCATGGTCAGGGTGTTGGTGATCGTCGACATGGTGGAGACGATGTCGGCCTGGTTCATGACGTTGAAATCGGCCAGCGCCGGATCGGAGATGCGGTGCCGCTGCAGCAGCAGCAGAGTGACCTCCTCCTGGAGTCCGGCCATGGACCGCTCGTCGGCGGCCTGGACGTTAATGCTGTTCAGGCTGTCGCTGCCGGTCAGGTAGCGCTGGGCGGCGAGCAGTGGCACGAAGATCCGGTCGTCCTGGTTGCCGAAACCGGTGCCGCCTTTGGATTCGGTCACGCCGACGACCTTGAAATCTATCTTCTTGATGCGGACGGTCTGGCCGACGGCCGAAGCGCCCTCGCCGAACAGGTCATCCCTGGTCGTCGGGCCGAGTACGGCCACCTTCGAAGCCTCCTGGACCTGCTGGCTGGAGAGGAAAACGCCTTCAACCACGGGGATGTTGCGCACTTCGGAATAATTCTCGGTGACGCCGATGACCTGGGTGTTGGTATTGGCGCCGCGGGCCGTGACCTGGTAACGGCCGGAGGCTTCCGGCGCCACGGCTTTGGCCGACGTCCCGTCGGCGATGGCCTCAGCGTCGGACAGGGTCAGGCTCACGGCCGAGCCGCGCCCCTGGCTGACCTGGGCGCCCGGTCCGCGCTGGAAACCGGGCTGGACCATGAGCAAATTCGAGCCCAGGGCCTGGATGTTGGATCTGATCGTCCCCTGCGCGCCCTGGCCCATGGCCACGAGGCCGATGACCGACCCGATGCCGATGACGATGCCCAAAACGGTCAAAGCCGACCGGGCTTTGTTGACCAGCAGCGCCGCGGCCGCCTCGGTGATAAGGTCCGATATCCTCATGTTCATAGCTGGCAGTCCTCGGCGATGATCTTATTGCCGTTCTTCTCGTCGCTGACGATCCGGCCGTCGCGGATCTGGATGATGCGATCAGTGTGCTGGGCCACGTAAAGCTCATGGGTGATCAAAATGACCGTACGGTGATGCAGCTCGTTCAAACATTGAAAAGTGCGCAGGACCACTTCGCCGGTCTTAGTGTCGAGGTTGCCCGTCGGCTCGTCGGCCAAAATGAGGGCCGGATCGTTGACCAGCGCCCGGGCGATGGCCACGCGCTGCATCTGGCCGCCGGAGAGCTGATTGGAGAGGTGATTGAAATGGGTTTCCGGCAGGCCGGCGTCGGTCAGGGCCGCTTTGGCCCGCTCTTCCCGCTGTTGCGGCGCGATGCCGGCGTAGACCAGCGGCAGCATGACGTTGCGCAGGACCGTGGACCGGCGCAACAGGTTGAACGACTGGAAAACGAAACCGATCTTCTGCTTCCGGATGTCGGACAATTCATCGTCGGAGAGTTTGGAGACATCCTGGCCGTCGATCGAATATTGGCCGGCGGTGGGCACGTCCAACGCGCCCAAAATGTTCATCAGGGTCGACTTGCCCGAGCCGGACGGCCCCATGATGGCCACGAACTCGCCGTCCTTGACCGTGAAAGTGACGTCCTTGAGCACCTCGGCGGCGAGGTCGCCCTCCCCGTAGGTTTTACCGATCCGGCGGCATTCCAGCATATCAGTCGCGACGGATGAAGACGGCATTGCCTCCGACCACGCCGCCGGCGGAACGCGCGCCGCCGCCGATGCCGCCGAAGATGCTGCTGCCCTGGGCCGAGGCCGCGGTCGAAGCGGCCTTGATGGTGCTGACGATCACCTGGTCGCCGTCCTTCAGGCCGGAAACTATCTCGGTCATGGTGTCGTTGGAGGCGCCGATCTCGACCGCCTGCCGCCGAGGCCCGGCCGCCGACGTGAAGCCGGCCGGGGACGATCCGTTCATCCCCGCGGCCGGCGCGGAGTCATCGAGCATCTCCACGTAATAGCCGCCGGCCGAACTCTTGACGGCGGAATTGGGCGCGATCAGGACGTCCAACCTGGCTTCGGTGATGATCGAGGCGGACAGGCTCATGCCCGGCTTGACCCTCTCGTCCTGGACGTCGAAGATGATCTTCACCTTGTAAGTGACCACGCCCTGGCTGACCGTGCCGATGGTGTCGACGTCGGCGACCTCGCCGGTGATGGACAGGTCGCTGACCGCGTCGACGGCGATCGTCGCCTTCTGGCCGATCCTGACCTTGGCGGCGTCGATCTCGTTCAGGGTGATCTCGGCCACCTTCTGCTCGGTGATCAGCGTGGCCACCGCCGCGGACGAGACGGCATCGCCCTTTTTCACGTTGATCGCCGCGACCACGCCGTCAAAAGGCGCGCGGATGGCCGTATCGGCGAGCTTTTCCCGGGCGTCGCGCAGCGCCGCTTCCT
>CAYPMU010000164.1:0-2949 GCA_964411975.1 uncultured Gammaproteobacteria bacterium
CGCGCAGCTTGTCCGGCAGGTAGGTCTGGGCCCGGGCCGCGGCCTGGCTCCGGTCGTCGGCGGCGGCGTCAGGGTTGTAAACGTAGCCCTTGCCGTAACCGAGGTCCTTCATCAGCGAGGTCGGGGCGTTGCACAGGTGCAGCGGGACCGGCTCGTTGGGGTCGGCGGCGATATCCTGTTTGACCCGGCCGTAGCCGGCGTAGAGCGCGTTGGATTTCGGCGCCCGGGCCAGATAGGCGGCGGCCTGGGCCAGGCAGACGTCGCACTCGGGCATGCCCAGCTGGTGGGCGGCGTTGAAGGCGGCCGTGGCCTGGACCAGGGCCTGAGGATCGGCCAGGCCGACGTCCTCGGCGGCGAAGCGTACCAGGCGGCGGGCCACGTAAAGCGGGTCCTCGCCGGCCTCGAGCATCCGCCCCAGCCAGTAAAGGGCGGCATCGGCGTCAGAGCCGCGCAGGCTCTTGTGCAGCGCCGAGATCAGGTTGTAATGCTGTTCTCCGCCTTTGTCGTAAAGCAGGTGCGATCGTTTCAGGTAGCGGGAAACGTCCTCGCACCTCAAGTTTATCATTTTGGAGTCGGCGCTGTCGACCTGGCCGGCGGCGGGAGGCGCGGATTTCACGGCCAGCTCCAGGGTGTTCAGGGCCACGCGGGCGTCGCCGTCGGCGGCTCCGGCGATGAACTCCAGCACGCCGTCCTCGATGTCGAGCCCGGCGCCGCCGAAGCCGCGGGCGCTGTCGCCGACCGCGCGGCGCAGCAGCTTCACGATGTCCGCCTGTTCCAGCTGTTTCAACACGAAGACGCGGCAGCGCGACAGGAGGGCCGAGTTGACCTCGAACGAAGGGTTCTCCGTCGTGGCGCCGATCAGCACGACCGTGCCGTCCTCGACGTAGGGCAGGAAGGCGTCCTGCTGGGCGCGGTTCCAGCGGTGGATCTCGTCGATGAAGACAATGGTCCGCGTGCCGTTGAACTTCAGGGTCTCCTCGGCCTCGGCCACGACCTTGCGCAGTTCGGCCACGCCGGCCGAGGTCCCCGGCGGCCCCCAGAAGATCATCGACGGGACCTCGTCCCGGTCGATCAGCCGCCGCAAAGCGCTCCCCTCGCCCACCACTTCGGCTTGGCCGACGAACTCGGAAAAATTCTCCGCCCGGATGCGGTCGGCCAGAGGCGCTTCCTTCTTCAGCTGCTGTTTGGCTTTGTAGGCGAAGAGGTCCATAGACACACCGTAAAGATACGCTTAAACCCGGCCGTTCCCGGTACGACTTGTCTGAATTTGCCTAACGCGGCGCATCTGCTAAGGTTGGCCGGTCACGCCAAACAGGAGGTCTGCCGTGAAACGACCGATCTTTACAGCCATCGCCATCTCAGCCGCGGTTTTCCTGCCCGTCGGTTTCCTTGCTGGCTACACCCTGCCCTATCCCGAAGAGGAGACGGAAGAGGCGGACGAGGAGGCCGTGGAAGCTCCCGCTCCCGTCCCCGCCGCCGATCCCTGCGACCAGTCGGCCGCGGCCATCGCCCGCCGCAACGTCTTCTGGTCGATGTGGGGCGGCCAGGCTCCTGACCAGCTGACGCCGGACGCAGCCCTGGCGGCCGCCGTCGGGGTGGTCATCAAGACGGACGTCACCGCCGAACAGCGCAATTCGGGACTGTCGATGTACATGACCAAGAGCGCCCTGTACTTCACTCCGGAACAGCTGACCCAGGCCCAGGAAGACCTGGCCGGCGACTCTCCGGACAAACGTTTGGCGATGTTCCAGCACATCGCGGCCATCGACCTCGACGCCGCCCGGCTCATCGGCTGCGTCCTGGCCGATACCGCCCGCGTCAACGCCTATCTGGCCGGCCAACCGGTGCCGCTCGAAACCGCGCCCTGACCCCGGGACCACTGTCCCGGCTCACGGACCCTGAACCGGGGTCCGTTTTTTTATCCGCGTGCCGGACCGGACCTTTACAGCCGCGGCGCCTTGCACTACCATGCGACCAGATCTTTCCACGGAACGGAGATGCAGAACATGAAAGCACCGCTATCCGCCAAAGTCCGGCAGATCATCGAATTGGCCCGGCAGATCGAACGCGAGGAGATGGAAGAGAACTCCCGCCGGACCGGCCGACCGCTGGTGACCGAGATCGGTCCGGATGGTCTGTCTCAATGGTCCATCCCCTTGGACCACGATCCCATCTGGTACCACGAAGAGGCCGCCCGCCGGCTCGGTTACCGCCTGGTCCGGCACGGATCCGTGACCTGTCACGGCAGGCCGCCGGCGGCTCCGGAACGGCCTACGCTGGCCGAACGGCTGCGCCGCTTTTTCTTCGGTTGAGGGCGTGCTAGGCGCGGCGCCGACATCGTCAACGGGCGTTTACGCCCGTCTTTTATATCCCCAGGCTTCCTGGAGGACTTGATAATTTCTTCGTCATTGAGTATGCTGTCTTCACGCAAATTGCGAGGAGGCACAGCATATCAGATTCGTTGCGTAGTCGGGGCGTAGCACAGCGGTAGTGCGCTCGGTTCGGGACCGAGAGGCCGCAGGTTCGATCCCTGTCGCCCCGACCACGCAACGAATTTTTTATTTACCCCGACCGGACGGCGTCGCCCTCGGAGAGGCCGCAGGTTCGTTCGGCTCGCGAAGAGTAGGAGTCGCTCACCGAACCCCGGGCGCCCGAAGGCGCCCGTGCACCGCGCTCGGTCCTGCGCCATCTCGGACCTCCCCGGCCCGCGGCGTACCCCTGTCGCCCCGACCATAAAAGAGTTCCTCAAAATCATCTGGGGAACTCTTTTTTGTATCTAATATTTAAAGTGCGAAGCACACTCTGCGGAAGACTCATCGTCATTACGCGAGGTCAGGCCGACAGAATTGTCGGCCCCCGCAGACCGAGCGCACAATTAGCATAAGTGCTCTGATCGTAGCCGCGCGAGCGGGTCAGGCTTCCGGAGGCTGACCCGAATCGGATGTGAGG
>CAYPMU010000165.1:0-2933 GCA_964411975.1 uncultured Gammaproteobacteria bacterium
GACGGCCATGACCGACCGGCAGATAGCCGAAAAACTCAGACAGATGGCCATTCTATATGAAATGGAAGGGCTGCCTTTCCGGCCTCAAGCTTACGATAAGGCCGCGGAAGAGGTCTAAGCCCGGGGCGGCGGCGACGGCGTAAGCCGCCTTTACGCCGAAAAAGGCCGCGCGGGTCTCAAGACCATCCCCGGCGTCGGCGAAGGCATCGCCGACCATATCGAAGAACTGCTGCGGAACGGCACGTTCCGCGAATATGAAAAACTGGCGGCTAAATATCCGCTGAAGCTGGACGAGCTGTCCGGCATCGAGGGGGTCGGACCCAAGACCCTCAAGACCCTGTACCAAAAACTCAAGGTCACGGACCTCGCCGGCCTGGAGAAAGCGGCGCTGTCCGGCAAGATACGGAAGCTGCCGCGCTTCGGGGCCAAGACCGAGGCCAATATCCTCAGGAGCATCGAGCTGCGCCGCCGTTCCTCCGGACGGCGGCTGCTCGGCGACGTCCTGCCGCTGGCCTCCCGGATCGAGGCGGAACTGCGGGCAGTGAAAGGCGTCCGGCATGCCATGGTCGCCGGCTCCATCCGGCGTCGGCAGGAGACCATCGGCGATATCGACATCCTGGTGACGACGGGGGAACCGGAGCGCGTGATGGAAAAATTCATCGGTCTGCCCGAGACGGCCGAAGTGCTGGAACACGGCCCGACCAAGACCGCCGTCCGCCTGGCCAACGGCATGCAAGCCGACCTGCGAGTCATCCCCGAAGCCAGCTTCGGCGCGGCCCTGCAGTATTTCACCGGCTCGAAGGAACACAACGTCCTGACGCGCAAGCTGGCCGCGGCCAAAGGCCTGAAACTCAACGAATACGGTCTCTGGAAAGGCAAAAAAAGCGTGGCCGCCGGCACCGAAACCGAGGTCTACCGCGCCATCGGCCTGGAATACATCGAACCGGAACTGCGCACGGCGTCGGGCGAGATCGAGGCGGCGGCCGCCGGCCGCCTCCCCCGGCTCATCCCCTACGGCTCGATCCGCGGCGACCTGCAGGTCCAGACCGACTGGACCGACGGCAGTCATTCCGTCGCCGACATGGCCGAGGCGGCGCAACGGCGGGGCCTGGAATATCTGGCCGTCACCGACCACACCCAGGCCCTGGCCATGGTCGGCGGTCTCGACGAGAAAAAACTGGCGCGCCAGGGACGCGAGATCGACGCGCTGAACGCCAGGCTGGCGCGGTCCGGCGCGAAATTCCGCGTGCTCAAAGGATCCGAGGTCGACATCCTCCGGGACGGTTCGCTCGACCTGGATGACGAGGCCCTGAAAAAACTGGACTTCGTCGGTGCTTCGGTCCATTCCCTTTTCCGGCTGTCGCGCGCCGAGCAGACCGCGCGGGTCATCAAAGCCATGCGTAATCCTCACGTTGACGCCATCTTCCACCCCACCGGCCGCGTGCTCAACCAGCGCGACGCCTATGATCTCGACATGGAAGAGGTGATCAAGGCGGCCAAGGCCACGGGTACGGCCCTGGAGATCGACGCCTATCCCAACCGTCTCGACCTGAAGGATACCCACGTCCGCCTGGCGGTCGCCGCCGGCGTCAAACTGATCATCGACTCCGACGCCCACCGGCCGGAGCATTTCGGCTTCCTGGACCTCGGTGTGGCCACGGCCCGTCGCGGCTGGGCCTCGAAAAAGGACGTCCTCAACACCGTATCGTACAAAGATCTCAAAAAATGGCTTGATAAGGCCAAAGATAAGCGATGAAGTCCGTCTGGGCGGACGAAGCCGGGAGCCGCGGAGCTTCCGGCGGACGATAGACAAACCCGCTGACTTGTATTAAGCTGGCGGCATTATTACGAACGCTTATTATGCTCCACCCCGAAGGTATGACCGATCTCGAGACCGAAAAAAACTCGACCCATGAAGAAGCCTGGAGGCGCGAACTGGCGGAACTGCCGGAACGCAATTCCGAACTGGCCGCCGCGCGCCGCGCCCGGGCCGAGGAGATCGAGAAGCGGCGCAACGGACGCCTGACCATAGTCGCCCTGTGCATGGACGAACGCACCACCCATTCCGAGGAAGCGCTGGGGTTGCTGCCGGGCGAAGCCGAAGTCATGGCCTCGGCCGGAGGCAAGATCAGTTTTGAGGACTTCGAGAAGATCTACGGCGGGCGGTTGGCCGAGGCCGAAAAGGACGGCCGGGAGATCGTCATCGACCTCAACCCGCACGAATGCGCCGGTCATCCTCACGACGGCTGCGCCGCCTTCAAGAACGACGTCGCCGAACAGACCCGTTACTTCCAGGAATTAAAACGGAAGATCGCCGCCAAATATCCCGCGGCTCTCGTCAATTTAGTTTTCCTGGACACGGCCGAATACGGCCTGCGGCCGGTGGACCTCGACCAACGCGACGCGCGTCTGGCCGAAGTCGCCGCCGGGGACGGCCTCCCGGAACTGGCCGACAAGGAGATCAGGCATTCCGGCTACGGCATCTACGTCGGCGACGCCTATCGCGCCTGGGTCGACGGCCAGAACAGGTATTTCCGGCTGTCGGCGGATAACCCGGACATCGCCGGAAATATCGGCATCGCCCTGAAGGTGATGCAAGGACACAGCCAGGTCGATCTCGGCGCCACGCCGATCGTCCTGCAGGTCGACTACCCTGAATACGGGGACGCGACCCGGACCAAAGCGGCCCGCGAGAACATCGACCGTTCGCTCGCCGCCGCCCTGGCTGATCCGGCCGCCCGGGAGCTGGCCGACAAGGGCGTGCTGCGGATCGTCAAATCGGCGACGAATGCCGACTCCTGGGAGGGAAAACTGTTATAATGGAAATAGCCTGCCCGGCCGTCACGATGGACGGGCCGGTCGCCGGCCCGGGTGGTGGAATGGCAGACACTGGGGACTTAAAATCCCCCGTCCGCACGGGCATGTGGGTTCGA
>CAYPMU010000166.1:0-2917 GCA_964411975.1 uncultured Gammaproteobacteria bacterium
CGGTGAACTGGTTGAAGGTCCTCGGCGTTTTCGCCATCCTCGTCATCTCCCCTTTGATCGGTTTTCTCGTGGCCTCGATGTTGACCCGCGTCGGCATTTTCTTCAGCTCGATCATTTCTTTCCCCACGCGGACGAACAGCTTCTTCAGGAAAGCGCAGTACGTCACGCTCATCTCCCAGGCACTCTCGCACGGGACCAACGACGCGCAAAAGACCATGGGCGTGATCGTCTTCGTCCTGGCCATTTCGGGGATGTACGCGCCGGTCTCGGGCGGAACGTTCATTCCGACGTGGGTCACGCTCGCTTGTTCGATCGCCATCGCCGTCGGCGCCCTCTGCGGGGGCTGGCGGATCATCCGCACCCTGGGCTGGGGGATCTACGATATCAAGCCGATCCACTCCTTCACGTCGCAGTTCTCCTCCGCCTCCATTATTTACCTCTCCTCGCTCCTCGGTTATCCTATTTCGACCACGCAGGTCATTTCGTCTTCCGTGATGGGGGCCGGCGCGGCCGAAAATCCCCGGCGCGTCCATTGGGAGGTCATGAAAGACATGGCTTTCGCCTGGCTCATCACCATACCGGCTTCGGCCGCCGCGTCGGCGACCTTCCTTCTCCTCTTCCGGGGAAGATGGTTCTATGTCATAGGGATAATAATTAGCGCAGCATCGGCATATATGATCTGGAAAAAAATATCCTTATCCCGCATCTTTCCGAAGCAGATCGATTTCCTCGGGCTGCTGTCGGAACAGGCGGGCATCGTGCTCGAAGGCCTGAAGACCGCGCAAGATTATTGCGCCAAGCCGAGTCCGGAAGCGGCGAAGACGGTCGACCTGGAGGAGAACCGGGCCGATGAGGTGCATCGCAACATCATCGAAAAGGTCCGGAGCACGTTCATCACCGGAAAATATGACCGGCATAACATCGACCGGCTCTCCCAGAGGATCGACGACATCATGGACGAATCCAAGAAGGCCGTCTTTCGGATGGAGAAGTTCGAGGTCAAGCCCGACAGTTATATCATCGAAATGCTCGAAAAGCTCTCGGAAGCGGCGGCTCTGATCAAGGAAGCCATCGAGACGCTGGGCAAGGACCGGAAACGCTGCGACGAATGCATCCGGGCCGCGCGGAAACGCGAGAACAAGATCCAGCACATTTATGAGGCGTGGTACGGCAAGACCGAGAGCGAGATCAAGGTGGACATCGAAAAAATGACGCCTGATCAGACGGGCAACATCTTCCGCGCCATGGTCCGGAACCGCGATGAGGAGAAGGTGCAGTACGAGTTCATCAAGGCCGCTGAGGCCGTGGTGATGGTGGCGACGGAGTTGGAGACCATCCTCGCGAAGATCTCCTAGCGGGACCGGGCGTTGTCCCCGACCGGCCGCTCGACTACACTGTAAAAAGACATCACGCGACCTTACCGTCATCCTATGCCGCGCTGGCTGCGCAGACCTCAGGTCAACAAGATCATCGCCACCCTCATCTATTCGGATTTCCTGCTCCTGTCGGCCGGCGGCTTCCTGACGCCCATTTACGCCGTCTTCGTCACCGGGCAGATCGACGGCGGCACGGTCGCCGTGGTCGGTTTCGCCACGACCATCTTCTGGGCGGTCAAATCACTGGCCCAGTTCCCCGTGTCCTGGTACGCCGACCAGCTCCGGGGCGAACGGGACGACTACACCATGATGATCGCCGGCTCGGCGATCGCCAGCACGGTCCCGCTCCTGTATTACCTCCTGGCCGACAAGGTCTGGCACGTGTATCTGCTCGAGGTGCTGAACGGCGTCGGTTTCGCCATGGCCGTGCCGACCTACCTGGCCATCTTCACGCGGCACATCGACAAGAACCGGGAGAGTTTCGAGTGGACGCTGCACAGCAACGCCGTCGGTTTCGGCTACGCCGCCACGGCGGCGCTGGGCGGGGTCCTCGGTCAGCACTTCGGCCTCCGCGTCATCTTCCCGATCGTGTCGGCGGTGATGTTCCTCGGCACCGTCGTCCTGCTGCTGATCAAGGAGGACATCCTGGACGGCGACCGGAAGAGCGGCCTGGCCGCCGAACTCGGGTCGCTGCTGCAAAAGGACATGACGAAACAATGACCGGGCTGAAAGACAGGGACTTTCCGCATTTATAAAAACGGGCGCCATGGCGCCCGTTTCTTGCGAGAAGGCCGTATCGTCAGGCCTGCGGCAAGCGGCGTCCCGCCGGCAGGTAGATCAGGGAGATGCCGCAGAAGAAGCCGTCGACGACCGCCAGGACCTTGGCCTCGCCGTAATTCTGCCGGTGAAAGACCCTGCAAATGTCGGGCTCGCACTGCTCGAAGGTCCGCCCGACGGAGGCGAAGAAGTCGTCCTTGCCGACGACGAAGCCTTTCGGCAGCGGGCCGGCGGCGGCCTGTTTCTCCAGGCCGAACATGATGGCCGTCACCTTCTGGCTGTCGGCGTCTTCGGCCGGGATGACGAAGATCTGGTCCTCGGGCGACAAGCCGCTCTCGATGATCCGTGCGATCATCTCGCCGATGGTCTTGTGCGACCGCTGGATGAAATAAGCCAGCTTGACCTGAAGGTTTGCGGGTATCATTTACCGCCTCCTTTATGAAAGAACTGCGCGTTAACCGTGATGAGGCCACGTTAGCACCAGGGCGATTTAATGCAACAGCGCATCCCCGTACGCGCCCGCCGCCGCTTCTCGGGGTCAGGCTTCCGTCGGCGAGCCAGACCGGGTCATTTTAGGCTCGCCCTCGCGTCCGACTCGGGTCAGCCTCCGAAAGCCTGACCGCCTCGCGCGGCTTCGGTCCGATAACTTATGTTATTTGTGCGCTCGGCCGTCCCTCCGGTCGCGACCGGAGGGACTGCTTCGGGGATGGCGCTTGCGCGCCATCTGCCCTCGCGATATGAATATATGTCGTCCGCAAGGAAAT
>CAYPMU010000167.1:0-2906 GCA_964411975.1 uncultured Gammaproteobacteria bacterium
GAGATGATGGCGACCCGGTCGCCCGGCCCGATGCCGAGCGCGGCCAGGCCGGACCGCAAGCGATCGACCTGCATTCCGAACCGGCCGTAGCAGAGCCACTGCCACTCGCCGTCGACGCGGGTCCCGAACAGCGGCTTTTCAGCATGTCTGGCGACGCTGTTTTCCAGGGATTCGACCAGCGATAAAGGCACGGGCCGGCTGTTTGGCGATGTCATGGTTGTACTCCTGGTTTTGAAGGTGCGGTGCCGTTTTAAGGCGGCTTTCGAACCTCCGGCGGTATCCGGCGTCCGAAGTGGCGATATTATCAGGCCGCGATATTTTCAGCAAGAATATTCGTTTGATCCTTGCGGATACGTTCCGGCCGCGAATAAAAAACCCTCCGTACGTGACGGAGGGGTGTTGTCCGGCCGGGTCAGTGACCGGCCGGTTCTGTCGGATCCGCCGGCCGGAGCAGGCGATCGGCTACATCGTCGAAGCCCAGACGGCGCGCCACCGTGACCGCGGCCTGCAGGGATCCGTCCATGGAACGGAGCAGCGCTGGCGCCTCCGGCCTGACCGTCCGCAATTTCCGGAGAAAGAGGTCCGAGCCGAGCAGATAATCGCGGTACAGCAGGTCCCGTGCCTGCTGCCACTCGCCGCCGTCAGCGACGGTCTTCAGGAGTTTGGCCGTAAGGAGTATCGGTCCGCCGTAGCAGCGGAGTTCAAGCAGGCCCGACCTCTGCCCTTCATCCAGTCCGTCGAAAACGGCGACGAACCTTTTTCTCGCGTCGTGGGCAAAAAGTTCGGTGACCGCTTCGTTCAGGCCCCGGAACCGGAACGCCTCCGGGGATCGCACGCTGCAGCGGCATAGGCCGCCTTTTTTCGTGAAACCCTTCGGGCCGAAGACGCCGGTCGCGTCGTCGAGCCGCAGCGTGACCATGACGGACAGGAACGACGCCAGATGCGTCAATTCATGGGTGACGTGGTGGATGAACATCTGGGCGTCGCCGGCGCGCTGGACGTAGACGTGCCCGCAGTGTGTCAGGCCGGCGGTGTCGCCGCCGATCTTATCGGCGTATTCGTCGGGAGCCAGAACGTGGACGCGATCGGCCGGGAAGATCCTTGGGGCGAGGTCCAGGCCGGCCAGGCAGCCGTTGATGGCGGCGGCGCTGTCATCGATGACCCGCCGTTCGAACGCATTCTTTTCCAGATCGATGACGCCGAAGACCTCAGGCGGGCCGGCCAGAAGATCCTGGCGCAGCCGGCGGGAGCGGCGGCGGTCGCCGACGCTGATGTGCAGTTCGTCGAACCATCTGTCAGGGGAAGAAGCGGCCTTTTGACGCGCCATCTCATCCTCCTTTTTTTAAGGAACGCCTTCTTCTTATGCTCGTCCGAACTTAACACGGGCCGGCCCTGCGGTCAAAACGGACGCGCGGCGCCGCCCGGGCCACCTGAAATAAAAACCGCCCCGAAGCCGGGGCGGTCGTCTGAGAGGTCACCAGCAGACCGTGTTGTGCTCCTGGAGGATCAGCCGGCCCTGAGCCTTGTCGAAAGCGTAGACAGTCAGGCCGCAGTTCTTGGGCGACTCGCCTGGCGCCCAGCGCAGGGCTTGCTCGTAATTCCAGCGTTCGAGAAGGAAACGGAAACAACGGAGGGTGCCGCCGTGGGTGACGACGAAGACCTTCTGGCCGGCGCGGTCGCGGAAGAGCATGTTCAGGAACATATAGGCCCGTTCGGTCACCTGGGCCAGGCTCTCGCCGCCGATGGGGCGGGCGAAGAAACCGCCGAAGGTCTTCCAATATTTGTCGAGGTAAGGGAAGTTCGCGGCCACCTCGTCCCTGGTCATGTCGTAGGCGTAACCGGGGTCGCGTTCGCGGATGAAGATGTGCTGGCGCAACTCGATCCGCTTCCGCTCCTTGGCGGTATAGGCGTCCAGGATGCCCTCGGCCGTCTGGATGGCCCGCGTGTAGCCGGAGTGGTAGAGATAGTCCGGAACGCCGAAACGGCGGCGCAACGCCGGCCCGGTCAGGGCGGCCTGACGGCGGCCGGTCTCGGTCAGGGGGATGAGGTGGTCGGGGATGCCTTCCACGTCGCGACGGGCTTCGTCGTCGTTGAAATACACCGAGCCTCTTTTGGCCTCGTTCCGCACCGATTCGGCGTGGCGGATGAACACCAGCAGGGATGGTCGGGTCGTCTTCTTCATCTGTGCGCCCCTTTTCAAAGAACAGCTTATGGTTATCCGATAAACAGCCTCAGGTCAAGCTCATTCGCGGTCCGGGATGCCGGCCGATGGCCACTTTTTACGCGAATGCTGTATGATAGCCGGGTATTACGCTCACGCGCCGCCGGCGCCCCCGGTTTATGGACCTGAGATCCGTCAGTAAATTCATTTTTGAACTCGGCCAGCTGCGCCGCGTCAAGCATGAGGGCTGGAAGCTGGCCGGCGTCAACGACCCCGACTCGGTCGCCGAACACAGCCTGCGCGTCGCCCAGATCGGTTACGTCCTGGCCGTGCTGGAGAACCACCCGGCTCCCGCCGAGGTGGCCGCCATCGGCATCTTCCACGACATCGAGGAATGCCGCATCGGCGACGTCCATAAGGTCGCCAACCGTTACGTCGTCGCCGACAAGGAACGGGCGGTGCGGGAACAGCTGGAGCCGCTCGGGGACTTGGGGGCAGGTATCTTCAAATTGTGGTCGCAGGACCACCGCCGGGACACGGCCGGCGGGATCATCGCCAAGGACGCCGACCTGCTGGAGATGGCGGTCATGGCCAAAGAGTATCTTGAGCAGGGTTACGCGTCGGCCCAGGATTGGCTCAACAATATTTCCCCGGCCCTTAAGACGGGATCGGCCAAGAACCTGTTCGCCGTTCTGGTCGAGACCGGCTCGACCGAGTGGTGGCAGGGATTGAAAAAGCTGGCTTA
>CAYPMU010000168.1:0-2864 GCA_964411975.1 uncultured Gammaproteobacteria bacterium
GACGCGGCCGCGCGGCGTCCGGCTGATGAAGCCCAGTTGGATGAGGAAAGGTTCATGGACGGTCTCGATGGTCTCGATCTCCTCGGACGTGGCCGCGGCGATGGTCTCGACGCCGACGGGCCCGCCGCCGAACTTTTGGATGATGGTCAGTAGGATCAGGCGGTCGGTGCGGTCCAGGCCGTGGCGGTCGATCTCGAGCATGGCCAGCGCCGCCTCGGCCGCGGCGGCGTCCAGGCGGCCGCCGGCCTTCACTTCGGCGAAGTCGCGGACGCGCTTGAGCAGCCGGTTGGCGATGCGCGGCGTTCCCCGGGAACGCGAGGCGATCAGTTCGGCGGCGTCATCGGGCAGTTCGGCGCCGAGTATCCGGGCGCTGCGTTTGACTATCGTGGTCAGTTCTTCCGGGTCGTAGAAATCTAGGTGGTGAGTGGCCCCGAACCGGTCGCGCAGCGGCGCCGAGATCAGGCTCATCCGCGTGGTGGCGCCGATCAGGGTGAAGCGCGGCAGGTCCAGCCGCACGGTGCGGGCCGAAGGTCCTTTGCCGATGACGATGTCCAGGGCGAATTCCTCCATTGCCGGGTAGAGCACCTCTTCGACCACCTTGTTCAGCCGGTGGATCTCGTCGATGAACAGCACGTCGCCCGTTTCCAGGTTGGTCAGGATCGAGGCGATGTCGCCGACCCGTTCCAGCGCCGGGCCGGAGGTGGTGCGCACCCGGACGCCCATCTCTTCGCCGATGATGTGGGCCAGGGTGGTCTTGCCCAGGCCGGGCGGACCGTAGAGCAGGACGTGTTCGATCGGTTCGCCGCGGCGCTTGGCCGCCTCGATGAAGATGTCCAGGTTCTCCCGCAGCTTCTTTTGGCCGACGAACTCGCACAGCCGCTTGGGGCGCAGGGTCATATCGAAGACCTGCTCCTCCTTGTCGGCATGGGGCTCCAGCAGGCCTTCGGGATCTTGGACCGGTAGGTCGAGGTCGGACATAGCGTATATTTCACCTACATCTTATAGGAAAGTGCGGGAAAAATACAGCCGGCCGACGGGAACTTAGGGCGGGGCGGCGACCGAACCGACAGGCGCCGCTGCCCGCATTTTATCCTCGCTTTTCGCCCCCTATGGGCTTATTTTCGGGTTGAAGGTAAGATGAGGACAATTCTTATATCCAGCTGTCAGGATCAGCTGTCACGCGGTTGAGCATGTCCTTCAATGAGTCCTACCGGCCGACGCCGGAGGAAACGGCCAAGGCCGAAGCCATGATGACGCCGGAGCAACGGGCCGCCTCTGAGGAGCGGGAACGTTTCAAGTTCCAGGAACGCGCCCCTTTCGGCGGCGAAAAGACCAAATTCACCCCGGACATGAAACGCCGTCCGCCGACCCCTGAGGAGCGGCGCGGTATGGACGCCGACCTGATCCAGCTCGGCGACCTGTTCGCCGATTCCGGCATCCGCTGGCAGCTCGACGGCGCGATCAACGTTTCCTTGCTGACCAAGCCGGCCGGCGAATACATCGGCGCCCACAAGGACGTCGACGTTTCGGTCTTCCTGGACGACATCGGCAAACTGGACGCCCATCTCGGCCGGCGCGGTTACGGCCTGTTCGAGTCCCGCCACAAGGACCCGACGGACCCGGACAGCGTCCGGGTGATGGAAAGGCTCGGGGCCGCCGGGATCACCGGGCGGCCGGAACAGAACCTGCTGATCGCCAGGATCGACGCTTCCGGCAAGCTGGCCGAGGGGCCGGAACTGGATTTCATCGACCTGCACGCGGTCCGGCCGGGTCCGGACGGCCGCCCGATCGGGCCGTTCGGCGCGCCGCTGCCGGAAAAATGGTATCGCTCCAGGCGCGTCGACTTTCAGGGGCGCGAGCTCAGGGTCTCCGATCCGTCGTTGGTCGCCTATTTCAAATTACGCCAGGGACGGTCCTACGACATGGATGACATCAGGCACCTGGTGGAGGCCGACCTGCTGACCCGGGCCGAATTCGACGAGATCGCCGCGGTGATCGAGGGCGACCTGGCCGCCCGGCGGGAGATGGTGGCGGACATCGTCGGCGACGTACTGGCCCGAATCGGCGCCGCCGTCCCGGCGGACCGTTTCATCCAGGCCTTGTTGGAACATCCGCGGGTCGTCGGCCGGCTGACCGATCCGGAGGACCCCCAGCTGAAGGAGCTGGCCCAAGCGCTGGCCGGCCGGTCCAAGCTGGAGACGGCCGCCGTCACCGACGCGCTCATTGAAGTGTTCGGGTTGGGCCGTTATGACGAGGAACAGAGCGGCAAATTGCGGCAGTTGGAAGCGATGATACGGGAACGCGAGGACCAGGCGGGATCGCGGGCGGCGCGGCGGGATCCGGAGGCTTTGGGGCCGGACGGCAAATGAATGACAGGGTGCCCGGTCCGGAGTCGGGTTAAAGATCCCCGGTTGATCCGGGATCTTTTGTTTTGCCGTGCGAGCCCCGCTTCGTCAGGGCTTCCCCCTTCGCCGAGGCTTCGGGGGACAAGTCGTGGGGCATCCCGCGCTCAAGGAAACTAAAACATCCCACATAGCTCAAGCGAAGCTTGAGCGACGTGGGATGGTGCCCGGGGTGGGACATCTCACTGCTCGCCAAGTTCAAAATGCCAAGCATTTTGAACTGGCTGCGCTTCCGCGGCTAATGAATCCGCTCCCTTCGGGGCGGCTGCGGACCTCGCCGGCTCGGTCCTCGGCCCGGACAACGCCCTCCTCGGAATGCGGGAACCTCCCGGTTCCCGCCCCCCCCTCCCCGTTCTCGTCCCACCCCAGGCAAGAAAGGAAAAAGCCCCGCCCCTGCGGAGCGCGGCCTTTTCCTCTGGTGCCCGGGGTGGGACTCGAACCCACATGCCCTTGCGGACGGGG
>CAYPMU010000169.1:0-2806 GCA_964411975.1 uncultured Gammaproteobacteria bacterium
CCCGGTCTTCGCCAAGCTGCACCAGGCCAAGGCGGGCACGCCGACCATGGGCGGCATCCTCATCTGGGCGACGGTGCTGCTGGTCATGGCCGCGGCCTACTACGGTTCCGGCCTTTTTTCCGGGATCATCGGCGGCAGCCTGAATTTCTTTTCGCGCCAGCAGACGCTCCTGCCGCTGGGAGCGCTGGTGGCTTCGGCCCTGGTCGGCCTGGTCGACGACTATTTCAACGTCCGGCGCATCGGGCCCAAGGGCGGCGGCCTGCGCATGCGCCATCGGCTGATACTCTACACGCTGATCGCCGCCGTCGGGGCGCTATGGTTCTACTATAAATTGGATTGGGACCTGCTGCGCGTGCCTTTCGTCGGCAGTTTCAACATCGGCTGGTGGTACGTTCCGGTCTTCATCCTGGTCATCGTGGCCACGTCGTTCTCGGTCAACGAGACCGACGGTTTGGACGGGCTGGCCGGCGGCGTCCTGGCCTCCTGTTTCGCCGCGTACGGCTGCATCGCCTTCGTCCAGGGGCGGTCCGATCTGGCCGCTTTCTGCGGCGTCATCGTCGGCGCCCTGCTGGCTTTCCTCTGGTTCAACGTCAATCCGGCCCGGTTCTTCATGGGCGACACCGGCGCGATGTCGCTCGGCGTGACCCTGGGCGTGGTGGCCATGCTGACCAATGCGGCGCTGTTCCTGCCGGTCATCGGTTTCGTCTTCGTCCTGGAGTCGGCCTCGGTCATCATCCAGGTCGCCTCGAAGAAACTGCGGCACAAGAAGGTCTTCCTGTCGGCGCCGATCCACCATCATTTCGAGGCCGTCGGCTGGAGCGAGCCCAAGGTGGTGATGCGCCTGTGGATCATCGCGACCGTGACCGCCGCCGTCGGCCTGGTCCTGTTCATGATCGACCACGGCTTCTTTTCCTGACCGTCCGGCCGGCCTCTAATCACGGGATCCCATGGATAAAGCGGAAAAAAAGCCCGACTATGTTTTCCTGGCCTTGGCCGGCGGCCTGCTGACGCTCGGTCTGGTCATGTTGACCACGGTTTCCGGGCCGGTGGCCTACCAAAAATTCCAGGACACGTATTGGTACATCCGGCACCAGGTGCTGTTCGGCCTGCTGCCCGGCCTGGTCCTGATGTGGCTGACGTCCCGGATCGATTACCGCCATTGGCGCCGCCACGCCGTCGGTTTGTTCCTGTTCTCGCTGTTCCTGCTGCTGCTGGTCTTCGTCCCCGGAACGGCGGCCGGCTGGGGCGCCTCCCGCAGCTGGATCCATCTCGGTTCCTTCTCTTTCCAGCCGGCGGAGCTGGTGAAGTTGTCCCTGGTCGTCTACCTGGCCGCCCTGTTCGAGCGCCGCGTCGGGAGCGAGGTGCGCGAAACGGTCTCCGGCCTGGTGCCGTTCCTGGTGTCGCTCGGCGCGGTCGCCTTGCTGGTCATGCTGCAACCCGATCTCGGCAGCCTGACCGTCATCGCCGCCGCGGCCACCGTGGTCTATTTCACCGCCGGGGCTTCCTGGCGCCATCTGATCGGCCTGGCCTCGGCCGCCGCGTTATTTTTTCTGCTCGCGGTCAAAGCCGTGCCCTACCGCACCGCCCGCCTGATGACCTTCCTGCACCCGGAACTCGACCCCTTGGGGGTCGGTTATCACATCAACCAGGCCTATCTGGCCATCGGCTCCGGCGGCCTGTTCGGACTGGGCCTGGGGCACTCGCGCCAGAAATACCTCTACCTGCCCGAGGTGATCGGCGATTCGCTCTTCGCCATCATGGCCGAAGAGATCGGTTTCATCCTGGCGCTGGCGGTGCTGGCCCTGTTCGGCTGGTTCTTCTGGCGCGGCCTGGACATCGCCCGGCGGGCCCCTGACGATTTCGGCAAGCTGTTGGCCGCGGGGATCATCGGCTGGATCTTTTTTCAGACCGTCTTCAACATCGGTTCGATGATCGGCCTCCTGCCCATGACCGGATTGCCGCTGCCGTTCATGAGCTACGGCGGCACGGCGATGATGATCCTGCTCGCGGCCGTGGGGCTGCTGCTGAACATTTCCCGCCAGGCCGAGACGCGCCCCGCCGGGCGGCGCTGAATAATTTTGACCCTGATCATATGAGGATCGTTTTTGCCGGAGGAGGCACGCTGGGATCGGTCACGCCGCTTTTGGCCGCGGCCCGGGCCGTCCGCGCCCGGCAGCCGGGGGCGGACCTGGCCTGGATCGGCACGACCTTCGGTCCGGAAGAGCGGCTGGTCCGCGAGGCCGGCATCGAATTCTACGCCGTCAGTTCGGGCAAACTGCGCCGCTACCTGTCCTGGAGCAATTTCACCGACCTGGGCCGCATCGTCAGGGGTTATTTCCAGTGCTGGTCGTTTTTCGGGCGGCAGCGTCCCGACGTCCTGGTCAGCGCCGGCAGTTTCGTGGCCGTGCCCGCGGTCTGGGCGGCTTGGTGCCGCCGCGTGCCGGTGCACCTGCACCAGATGGACATCAGGCCGGGCCTGGCCAACAGGCTGTCGGCGCCTTTCGCCGCGTCGGTCTCCACTGCCTATGAAAAGTCGCTGGGGGATTTTGCCGCGAAAAAACCGGTAATGGTCACCGAATTCTCGTACAGGGCCATGGAAAACAAAAGCGGGGACATGAATACCCACGGCGCGGACGTCACCGTCCAGACGCAGGGAGACAGGGCGCTGGGTTTCGAGAAATACATGAAACAGCTGATGGACCTGCCTTACGCGGTCGGATACCACTGGTTCCAGTTATTTGACCAGTCGCCGGAAGGCCGCAACTTCGACGGCGAGGACTCCAACTACGGTATCCTGGACATCCGC
>CAYPMU010000170.1:0-2783 GCA_964411975.1 uncultured Gammaproteobacteria bacterium
CCGACCCGTCCGAGACCACGGCCACGGAATTACGTTTCATGGTGTATTCGTAGGCCAGGCGGCGGTCGCCGGCGATGGCCTGGCTGACGCCGGCTACGCCCGGCGTGTAGGCCAGCGACAGGTCGGTCCGGTCGCGCAGCGCGACCTTGCTCGTCACGGCGTACATGCCGCGGGTGCGGCGATGGAGGTCCAAAGAATCCTGGTAGACGTCGGACATATCAAGACGGATTAGTGAACAGTCGAGTGTGAATTGTAGCCCATCGCCGCGGGGCGCGCCAGCGTTCCGGTCCGGGGACTGGCGGCATATCGGGCAATCGGGCAAAATGACCTCATTATGAACTTCGACTCCGTGCCGGATATCCCCCGCTCCGAAAATCCCGAGCATGATTGGCTGAAAAAAGAGGCCGAAACGACCGTCGCCGACAAGGTGGCCGGCCTTGATATCGGCCTCGATCTGAACCGGCACCCGGAACTGCGTTCCCGCCTGGCGGAGATCGGCGCGCACTTCGAGGACAGCCTGGCCATGGCCGGGATCATCCGCACGGTCTACGCGGAACTCCGCGCCGAGATCGGATTGGACGATGAAGGGCCCGAACGCCTGATGCGCGCCGCCGTGCTGCACGACATCGGCAAATCCGGACCGGCCGGAGCCGAAAGCGCCTTTAATTTCGCCGTCCGCCGGCTCTTCATTCCGCCGCTGCGCCCGTTCAACCCCTACATCGACGGCCGGGCCAAGACCATCGCGGAATTCGCCTCCGAACAAGGCTTGGCCCAAAGCGCCGAAGTGCTGGAAGCGGTCAGGAACGCCGGTATCGACCCGGAACGGGAGCCGATGATCTCCTTCTGGCGGCGCCACGCCGGCTGGACCTACGACATCCTTAATTCCGACGCCGGTCCGGACATCGACCCCGACCTGATCAAGATCGCCGCCTCGCACCATCTCATCGAAGGCCAAAACCCGGCCAGCCTCTCCCTGGACCAGGCGCCGGCCGAGTCGCAGGTCCTGGAGGTCCTGGAGGAGGCCGACCTGCTGGAGACCGTCGACAAATACCAGGCTTTCCGCTCGCGCGGCGGACTGGAACATGAGGAGGCTCTGGCCAAACTCGATCTGCAGATCAGATCGCGGACCGATCTGCCGGAGGTCCTGCGCGATAAATTCAGCGCGGTCATCAGGGTCCTGACCCGTTCCAAGAGCGCCCTGGACCGGTACTTTCGGAGGGGCGGAAAATAAGACGGAAAGGACGACCGAACGGCCGGCGACGGCCGTTCTTTCTTATGTCTGCGGCCGCGCGGTCGCGGACAAAAAAAACCGCCCGAGTGCGGGCGGTATGGATCGCGCTGCGTCAGAATTCGTAGCGCAGACCCAGTTGGAACCACGGCTTTTGGCCGGCTTTCTTGTAGGAACCCCAGGCCTCGGACGTGTGCTTGTCGATGGCGCGGCCGAGTTCCCTGGTATTCTCTTTTTCGGCCTCCACGAAATCGCCGGGGGCGGCTTCGTCCAGCTGGCCGGCCTGTTCCTTGGCCGCGGCATAATTGCCGTTATGCCGCCGCTCCCACTCCTTCAGGTCCTCCTCGATCCGGTCTTGCGCGTAGCGCTCGACGTCGAACGGATTGGGGAAGTACCAGGAGACCTGGAAGCGGAACCGCAGGCCGGCCGTCAGCCGGACGTCGAGTCCGGTCGTGAACATGAGATCCCAGCCGCGGGGCAGGAATTCCGCCGTCAACGGATCATGGCGATCGTCGTAGCGGAAGATGCCGAAGCCCAAGGGGTGATATTGGATGTGGCCGGCGTCGATCGTGGAGACCAGTCCGAAGCATTCCCCCTTCCCCGGATAGTAGCCGGCGAAGAAATACTTGAGGTTGGCGTCCAGGACCAGTTGGACCTGACCGGTGGTCATCAGCACTCCCGCACCCAGGCCGTAGACCGTCTCGGTCTTGGCCTTCCCCTGCTCTTCGATCTTGCCGCCCAGCCGCTCGATGCTCTCGGCCAGCCGGCGGTTCTGCTCCGTCAGATCGGCCAAGGCTTCCTCCAGCATCTTGGGCCGCGGAGGCGGTGGCGGCGGTTCGGGGACCGGCGCGCCTTGGACGGGCGACGCGACGATCACCCGATAGGTCTGGCCGTCGATGACGACCTCCTCGGCCCGGGCGGCCGAAGGCGGTATGAAAAAGGGCAGGCTGCTCGCCAAGCCCACGAACATACGCACATATGGGCTCATTTTAGCCTCCGGTCTGAAGACTGCGGCACGCAGCAAAGCCAGCTTAGCACAGGGTCGGGCCAAGGCAAATGCGGACAAAAAAGGCCTTGACGGCCGCCGGCCGCCAGGCCCCTGAGCATTCCCCCGCGGCCGTCAGAACAGATAACCCCAGGTCTGCAGTTTGTCGCTGTCCACCTGCCAGCCGACGCCGATGTCGGTCCGGTAGAACATGTTCGGCACCTTGACGTTCCTGACCCGATGGTAGGCCACCTGCCGGGCCTCTTCCACGGTAGAACCGTGGCCGGTCACCACCAGAAGCCAGCCGGAAACCCCGGCGATGCGCCAGACACCCTCCCGGTCCATCTTGATGTCGCCCAGATGCAGGCCGCGCCGGTCGGCCGGATCAACGAAGGTGATGGCCATGTTCTTATAGGTCTTGAGCGACCGGCGGCTGTGTTCGGACCAGCCGAAATACAGCGGGCACAGGATGACCACGCCGACCTGGAAGCCCTTCTTGCAGACCAGCTCGAAATTGGCCCCTTTAGCCAGGAGATAGAGCCAGGTACCGGCCGGCATCTTGATGCCTTC
>CAYPMU010000171.1:0-2774 GCA_964411975.1 uncultured Gammaproteobacteria bacterium
TGTCCAGCCCACGCTCGATGACGGAGTCCGCGATACAATCGAAGTCGGTACCGTAGGTCGTTTGCACATGACCGGCGAGGAGGTTCTTGAAAGGGACTTCGACGACCTTGTTGCTAAACAGAAAGATCGTGGTCAGTTCGCGCTTCAGGCTCCGCAGTACGCCGATGATGTCGGGCAGGTATTCGTTGACGCTGCCGGACACATCGAGGTAGACGGCCAGGCCGTGTTCCTTGACGGCGATCCTTTGCGCGCCGTTGTGGTAGTGGAACGGCACGATGTCCGCGGCGAGCAGGACGAGGTCCCGTTTCGAGGGATGCAGCGGGATCGGCGAGACGGTGATCGCGGGCCGGTGGACCTCTTGCCGGAACCGGTCCACTTTCCGCTGCGTGGCGAACTTCTCGAGCAAGGCTTTCCGTATGGACAGGTGCGCCTTGATGGCGTCGAGGAACAAGGTGTAAATGTTTTCCCCGAAGCCAGCGTACCGGTCTTTCGGCAGTTTCGCGGCATTCCGTAGATCGTCCGCGATCCGGCACAATGTTTCGCTCGATAGGCCATTCAAGCCGGATTCCTTCTGTTCCCGGCCTTTCACTTCGTCGTGCGATCCCAATAACAACACATCAGGGACTTCCGTGGACAGCGTGAGCACTTTGAGGCTTTGGATGACCTCGCCTGTGCTCAATCCGGGCCGGTTGTGCGCTTGCCCATAAAAGACGTCGTAGAGATCATTGAAGCGGCTGTCGCGCATGCGGCTCAGGGGCCGGAGCAGGCCTTCCATGCCGTGCGGATCGTAGGTCTTCTTGAAGAGGCTGCCTTCGCCGGACGGACCGGGGAACAACAGGCTGATACTCGCGTTGATGACCATGTCCGCCGCGAGGTTTTCGAGGTGGCCGCCGTTGTAAATGAAGTGGCCGAACATCGGGTGCATGATCTCGTGTAGGACTAAGCAGAAGAGGTCTTCTTCGCTTGTGATGTATTTGGCTGTGAAGCTGGGGTTGTACCGGAGTAAGCCGTCTGCGGTGATGCACGCGGTCGGACAGCTCGTGCTTTCCTCGACCGATTGCACGAACGAGGCGACAAAGCTTTCGCGCCCGAGCGAATTCCGCAACACAGCGCGGACGGTTTCGAGTGTGATCCTCATAAGCCGGACCCTCCATCGAGCAATTCGGGACGGCTGTTCTTGTACGAGAAGTAGCCGCCGTCCGGCGCGAGAATGACGTGGTCAATGAGCAGTATGTTCAATATTGCTCCGGCGCGCGCTATCCGTTGCGTGATTTCATCGTCCTCGCGCGAGGGAGTGAGCACACCGCTCGGATGATTGTGCAGACAGATGACCGAATGTGCACCAGCTCCCGCAATCAGTGCCGCCTTGAATATCTCCCTCGGGTGCACAAGAGTGGCGTTCAACGTGCCGATACTGACGACTTGCCGGCCAATCGGCCGGTTCTTGGTGTCCAGGAAGATGACGACCATGTGTTCCCGGTCGGCCATGGCGACTTCCTTCATCTGGAACGCCAACTCCTCCGGGCCGGTCACGGGCGCGGCGACCACTTCGCCGTCCTGGACGAGCTGCAGTCTGTACACGGGAATCGTGTACTCGCTTGATTCCTTCTTCATGCTCCTTGCCTCCATGTGCGCGGAACGCCCCGAAGGCCGTGGTTCGGCCTCCGGGGCGTCGCTGGGGTGTGCGGCCGGGTGCGCCGCGGTTGGTGTTGGTTGTTTGGGTCCAGCGCTTCATCGCCGCCTGCCCCTCCGAGTGCGACTGCGGTATCTTCGTGCCGTCGGGCAGATGGTACGCGCTCAGGATGCGCGCGCCCGTCTTCAGCGCCGCGTCGTTGGCGCGCCTGTCCTCCTCGCAGAGGTCTCCCCAGTCGCCGCGCGCGTGGCGGGCGAGGTACTCGATCCCGGTGCTGCCGTTGCGCCCGAGCGCCTCGAGGGCGCCTGGCGTGGCCACCAGCGGCCCGAGGGAGAATGTTGGTTTGTCGCTCATTTCGTATGCCTCCTGGGTTGGGGGAACGCCGAGGGCCAGACGCCGCGGACGGCGTCCGGCCCGGAACCGCCCGCGACCGCGCGGCGATTTTCTGCGTTCCTCTATGTTCCGGATGCGCCCCGTCAGCCGACGGCGGCCTCCGCCGCCGCGGCCGGCGGGGTCGTGGACCCGGGACCCTCGGGGTCCGGCGGGGTTTCGCCCGCCGCGGCCTTGACGCGGCGGACCCTCCGCAGGATCGGCCCGGACTCGCCCCCCTTCGGGCGGAACCTGGTCTCCTTCGGCTCGGGGCGGAGCTTCAGCGTCTCGGGCCTCCCGTCGACCAGCGGCGGGTCGGCCTTGCGCATCGCCGCCTCCCACGCGTCGAGGTCGCCCGTCAGCTTGCTCATCCCCCGGTGGCCGGGGTCGGCGCCGAAGAGGCCCTCGGCGCGCAGCGCGGCCACGAGGAACCCGCTGTTGCACTGCGAGCGGCCCTCGAAGGCGGACGCCAGCGCGTTCGACTTGAACGGCCCGCCGCGCTTCATCACGGGCGTGATCGCCGCGCGGATCTTCTCCACCGGCACCCACTCCTTGCTGTGCCTCCCGCCGCCGTCGTTGCCCGCGATGCGGACGTACACGTCGCCGCCGACGCGGCCGACCTGGTACGCCACGCCGCCCTCGCCCCGGGGCGACAGCTTCGGGGCCGTCGCGGACTTCACCACGACGACGTCAGGGCTGGCCGCCGCCCCGTCCTTGGCCTTCGCGTCCGTTCCCTCCTTCGCCTCCGTTGTATCCTTCCCCGTCTCCGCCT
>CAYPMU010000172.1:0-1615 GCA_964411975.1 uncultured Gammaproteobacteria bacterium
GGTCGATCCAGGCCGGCGACGGGTTCCAGTCGGAAAGCCTGTTCGACGTCATCCAGACCGACGCCGCCATCAACCCGGGCAATTCCGGCGGGCCGCTCCTGAACCTCAAAGGCGAGGCTATCGGCGTCAACGTCGCCATCGTCGAGGGTTCGCAGAGCATCGGTTTCTCCCTGCCCATCAACGACGTGAAGAAGGTCGTGGACAGCCTCAAGGCCACCGGCAAGATCGTCCGGCCCTTCCTGGGCGTCCGCTACGTCCAGATCACCCCGGAACTGCAGAAGGCCAACCAGCTGTCGGTCGACCACGGCGCCCTGGTGGTCCGCGGGGAGACCAACACCGACCTGGCGGTCATGCCCGGCTCGCCGGCCGACGTCGCCGGCATCGTCGAGAACGACATCATCCTGGAAATAGACGGCAAGGCCATCACCGAGGATTATCCGCTGCAGCTGGGCATCAGCAGGTATTCGGCCGGCGACACGGTCAAGCTGAAGATAGTGCACCGGGGCGAAGAAAAAACGGTGGAGGTCGAGTTGACGGAGCGGAAGTGACCCGCAATTCCTTAGAGCGGGTCATCCCGCACGAGCGCAATGCTTTGCGCGAGATGCGGGATCCAGGACGCGCTTGGATAGGGTGATCAATTATATGGCGCTGCGTATGACGGGAGGTTATTTCAGGAAAACCGGATTCACGCTTGTCTATGTGCTGGTCGACGTGCCCATCATCGGCGTCCTCGCAACGGTCGTCAAGGTCGCGGTCTGGCCGGCCCTGAAGAAGTCCCGCGACGCCAAGCGCAAGTTCGAGCTGTCCCAGATCGGCCGGTTCTTCACCGGCGGCACCTGTTATGTCCCCGACGCCGGCCCGGGCGACTACGACCTCGGCGCCGTTTTCGGCGAGGTCCTGGCCAAGAATCCCCAGTACGCCAAGATGATATCCAAGGCGCCGCGCGACCCCAAAGGCGGCACGGAAACGGAGACGCTCTACCGTTATGCCGTGACCGAGGACGGCCGGAAATGCGCCCTCTACGCCAACCTGGAGAACCGCAACGAGCCGGTCACCATCACCGGCGCCGCCGCGCCGACGCCGGGCACCGGCACCGGCGTGTTGCAGGCCGCCGCGCCCGGCGTGCACGGCACCACCTTGTTCTTCCAGGTGTCGAATTGAAGACCGTCAGACCACAAAATGAGACCGGAGCTGCCGGCCTCATTTTCTTTTTCAGAAATGATATGATATTTCATATTAAAGAGTGATCAACGGCAGATATGGCAATTCCGTCTTTCATCAGGCAACATCCCGTAACCTCCTATTTTGTCCTGACGTTCACCGTCTCCTGGGGCGGCTTCGTCCTGGTGGTGGGTCCTGGCGGATTCCCGGGCGCTCCGGAACGATTCGAGGCGTTATTGCCGTTCGTGGCTTGGGCGATGCTGGCCGGCCCCAGCGCGGCCGGTATCCTATTGACCGGCCTCATTTATGGCCGGTCGGGACTGCGCGAACTGTTGTCCCGGTTGTTCAAGTGGCGGGTAGGGGCCGGCTGGTACGCAATGGCGCTGCTGCCCGCCCCGTTCTTGACGGCGGCGCCGCTTTTCGCGCTTTCTCTGTCTTCACCGATATTCACGGC
>CAYPMU010000172.1:1625-2758 GCA_964411975.1 uncultured Gammaproteobacteria bacterium
GTTATCCGGTATCGCGGCCGGACTTTCGACGGTCTTCGAGGAGTTGGGTTGGACGGGATTCGCCGTGCCTCGGTTGCGGCTGCGTTACGGCGTCCTGGCCACCGGCCTCATCGTGGGCGTTCTGTGGGGGGCGTGGCACTTCCTGCAGATCCTTTGGGTAAGCAGCACTTACTCCGGAACGGTCCCCCCGGCATTGTTCCTGGCCCTGTATGTCTTATCCAGCATAGCCGGATTGACGGCCTATCGGGTACTCCTGGTGTGGGTCTACGACCGCACCGGGAGCCTGCTCGTGGCGACGCTCATGCACGCGAGTCTCACGGCCTGCAATGTGTTCATTTTCAGGCCCGAGGCGACAGGGGGGTCTTTCCTGATCTATGGCTTTGCATTGGATGCCGCGTTGTGGGCCGCCGTCGCCGCGGTCGCCGCGGCCAACGGCTGGAAGCTTACGCGGCCAGCAGTTCCGGCGCGGGCGGCTTGAAAGGAGCGACCGCGCGATCTGCCGCGCCGAAGGCTAGACCGTCCCAAAAAAAATACCGCCCCCGAAGACCGGGGGCGGTTTATTTTTTGTCTTGGGGCGGCGACTTCAGCGGGAACAGCGTGGCCAAGAGCATGGCTAGCAGGCTAACGGCCGCGGTCGCGGCGTTGCCGCGCCAGCCGCCGAAGAAGAACATGGCCGGGAGCAGCAGGCTAACGGCCGCGGTCAGCGGCAGGGACCATCTGGCCAGCGGCCTCATCTCCGGAGCCTGTTCGCCGCGCAGCACCAGGACGCAGCCGCCGGCGGCGGCTAGGTTCATACCCAGGAAGGCGCCGGTCGTGGTGAAGGCCGCGCACAGGATGACCGTTCCCCAGAACGATCCCTGGTGCAGGGCGGCCAGGCGCAGCCCGATGACATTGACGATGCCGCAGACGATCGGCTGGACCGACAGGACCAGCAGCAATTCCCTGACCTGTTCCGGCAGGGTCTTGGGTTCATCGAGGTCGAACATCACGGATCCTCTCTCGGTTTAAGCTTGGAGATCAATGAGCTGAGGTCAGCTTAGCCCGAGGCTCCGTAAAGTCAACTTCTTGTGTCGTGTTTGTGTCAGACACAAATCAATCAAAAGTTGTCTGACAGTTTTTGCTCAAAAGTTGTC
>CAYPMU010000173.1:0-2699 GCA_964411975.1 uncultured Gammaproteobacteria bacterium
TACACTAACTAATCCACAGCCTATGTCCGAGCTGCTGCAGGGGATCGTCCGCCTGTTCGACATCAACACGACCTTTTTCACCTTCCTGGACTATCCGATGAGCTACATCGAGTTCTTCGGGACGATCTTCACTATTTGGTGCGTCTGGCTGACGGCCCGGGCCAAGGTGCTGTCCTGGCCCGTCGGCATCGTCGGCACCGTCCTGTATCTCTTCCTGTTTTACCAGATCCGGCTCTATTCCGACCTGTTCGAGCAGACCTATTTCCTGGTCACCGGCTTCGTCGGCTGGTGGGCCTGGACCCACCCGCGGACCAAGGCGGACACGACCAAGGCCGACGAACTCAAGATCAGCCGCAACTCTCTCAAGGAGAACCTGGCCTACGGCGGCATCATCGCCGGCGGCACCGCGCTGCTGACCTACGTCACGGCCCATCTGCATCTTTGGCTGCCGGCTTATTTCCCCGAAGCGGCCTCGTTCCCGTTCCTGGACGCTTTCACCACGGCCATGAGTTTCACCGCTCAGTGGCTGCTGACGCGGAAGCGGCTGGAGAACTGGGTGCTGTGGATCGTCGTCGACGCCATCGGCGTCTGGCTGTACTGGGTCAAGGGCGTCAAGTTCATTTCTTTCGAGTACGCCCTGTTCTTCGTCATCGCTTCGGCCGGCCTTTACCGCTGGCTGCGCGAATATCGCCGATACCAAAAGGCGGCTGCTCCGATAGCCTATGAACCGGCAAAAGCCTGAGATCCGAGACGCCGGCAAGCGCTTTCGGCGGGGAGCGGTGATCGGCAAGTTCTACCCGTTCCATCGCGGCCATCGTTTTTTGATGGAGACGGCGCTGGCCCAGGCCGACGAGGTCGCGGTCATCATCTGCGACCAGGACGGGTTGAAGATCCCGGCCAGGCTGCGGGAGAGCTGGATCAGGGAGATGGTCCCGGCGGCGCGGACGCTCATCGCCCCGGAGAACCATCTGGCCGACGACGATTCCCGGGGCTGGGCGGAATATACCATCGAGCTGCTCGGCTATGCCCCGGACGCGGTCTTCACTTCGGAAGACTACGGCGACGCTTACGCCAAGTTCCTGGGCGCGACGCACGTTTCGGTGGACCGGCCGCGCGGCCGTTTCCCGGTCTCCGGCACGGCGGTCCGCAACGACCCTCGCGCCAACTGGGAGTGGCTCGATCCGCCGGTCCGGGCGTATTTCGCCAAGCGGGTCGTCGTCGTGGGCGCCGAATCGACCGGCACCACCACCCTGGCCCGGGACCTGGCCGAACACTATCGCACGGTCTGGGTGCCCGAGTACGGCCGGATCTATTCGGAAGGCAAGATATCCGCCAAGGACGCCGGCATCTGGCGGACCGAAGAATTCGTCCATATCGCCGCCATGCAGAACGAGATGGAGGACCGGCTGGCCCGGACCGCCAACAAGATCCTCATCTGCGACACCGATTCGTTCGCGACCGCGCTCTGGCATGAAAGATACCTGGGCTCCTGGTCCGCCGAGGTGGAGCGGCTCAACGCCGGCCGGCGTTATGACCAGTACTTCCTGACCGGCGACGAGATACCTTTCGTCCAGGACGGCACGCGCGACGGCGAGCACATTCGCCACCGGATGCACCAGAGGTTCGATGAAGAACTTCGTCGACAGGGCAAGCGATTTGCGCTACTCTCTGGTAGCCGCGAGGCGAGGCTTAAAGCGGCCGTGGCCGTCTGCGATCGGTTGCTGGCCGACAAGAGCTGGCGGGCCAGTTAGACCGTAACCGTTCCAAATTATGACCGTTCATCCCTCCAAACAGACCATCAAGGTCGCCGTCGACACGGCCATTTTCACCGTGCGCGACGGGCGGCTGATGACGCTGCTCATCCAGATGAAGAAAAAGCCGTTCACCGGCAAGTGGGCTTTCCCCGGCGGACTGTTGGGCGACCGGCAGACCGCGCTTCAGGCCGCACGCGACGTCCTCTGCGCCCAGACCGGCGTCTGCCAGTCCTTCCTGGAACAGCTGGCCACGTTCGACGACCCGCGCCGCGATCCGCTGGGCCGCGTGGTCAGCGTCGCCTATTTCGCCCTGGTCGCCTCGTCCGGATTGGAACTTAGGACCACGGACAAATACGCCGACGTGCGCTGGTGGCCGGCCGACCGGCTGCCGCCGCTGGCCTACGACCACGGGAACATCGCCCAGGCCGCCTTGGAACGGCTGCGGGCCAAGCTCGGTTACACCAACATCGCCTGGAGCATCCTGCCGCCGGAGTTCACTTTCGCCGAACTGCTGCGCGTCTACGAGGCCATCCTCGGCCGTCCTTTGGATAAGCGGAACTTCAAGAAGAAAGTGCTGGCGCTCCGCCTGATCGCGCCTACCGGCAAAAAGACCAGCGGCCAGACCCACCGGCCGGCCGAATTGTTCCGCTTCCGCAGCCGTAAACCGGCGTTGATCGACGTTCTTTAAGCCTGGAAACGACCTCGCCCGAGCTTATTGACTCGGGCGGGGAAAAAGGGTAGGGTAGCTTGAAATCTTCGCCGGGAAACACGCGCGGCTTGCGGCCGGATCCGGGCGACGCTCTGGACCAAAAGGCGTCGTCCGGACCCGTTCACGAGCGGGAGTTCTTTCCAACCCAAGGCACGTCGTTCGCGACCGACGTCCCAAGAGGAGCAGATCATGACCGACCAAGCCGTTTTGATCGATCCGCAGACCGACGCGGTGGT
>CAYPMU010000174.1:0-2680 GCA_964411975.1 uncultured Gammaproteobacteria bacterium
CGAAAAAGGTCAGCTGGGCCATGGCCTCGTTGAGCGTCTTGCCTTGCTGCATCAGGTTGGCGATGCGGATGGCCGGCTGGCGCCAGACGGCCTTGGCCGACCGGACCATGATCTGGATGCCGGCGCCGTCGGCCTTGTCCACCTTGGCCAGGGCGTTGGTGATGGCATTCAACGGGTCGGTATCCAGCTTCTTGTAGCTCTTGAGCGGAAAAATGTGCTTGCGCCGGAAGGCAAAGGACGAGGCCACCACCGCGCCGCGCGGCGTGAAAACGTTGTAGTCGGTGGTCTCCTCGATCTGGGCGTGCTGGAACTGGGCGTGGACCTGCTGTTCGACGAAATCCTTCATGTACTGCGGGACGGCGATATAGAAGGTCACCAGGCCTTTCTCCGAAACGACCTCGAAGGAAACGGCGTCCTGGCGGCCCAGGAACCAGGCCTTGAAGCCGCGTTCGGCCTTGAGGCCCCCGACGCTGGAAAAGACGCTCTCCATGATGGCGATCTCCTCCTGGACCTGCTGCAGGGTCTTTTCCTGCATGCCCGACTCGCCTTTCTCCTGCTGTTCCTTGGGCACGGTGACCAGCAGGACCGTGGTCTTGAAGGTCAGGTCCTTCTCGTACATGTTGCGGAAATAACGGCGGACCGAAAAGAAGGCGATCAAAACGGCCAGGAACAGCAAAAGCAGGGTCACGGCCATCTGGAACAGCGGGTTGGCCGCCAGCGCCTCCGAATTGACGACGACGCCGGTTCCCGGGACGGTGAACTGGAAGAATGGCAGCGGCATATCAGCTGATCTGGCCTTCTTTTTCCCTGGCCCGCTCCTGGGCCAGCAGGATGATCTTGTCGGCCTTGATCTTGGCCTCCTGTTGGAGGAAATAATTGTTGATGCGCGGGATGGTCTTGAGCCAGGTCAGGATTATCTTGAGCACCTCCTTGGCGCGGACCTTGGCCTGCTCGATCATGGACCTGATCTTGAGCGCCGCGGCTTCGCCCTCGCCCTTGAACTTGGCGCGGGCGGCCGGAGGCAGCGACAGGTACACCTCGATCAGGTTCTCCTCGAGGATGCGTTCGATGCGGACGTGATACTGGTCCTTGGGCGCGGCGACGGGCGCGACAGGCGCGGCGACGGGCGGAGCGGCCTCGGCCTGCTGGGCCGCGGCGACGTCAACTTTTCCCTCGCCCGAAGCGCGTTCCCGCGTCGGTTCTTTCTCCCGACCCTGCTCTACCTGCTCGACCAACTGGTCGGTAGAGGGCAAAAATGACGGGGTCTCTTTTTTTTCGCCAAATTTCATAGAAAAATACGCCTGGAGTATGGCCGTTCAAAAGTCAGTATACAGCAAAATCCGTAATTTTTACAGGCAATTGTGCATAGATGGGGGTCGGAAACAGGTGGCCTTGGTCAAGCTTAAGATAAGCTTAAAAAGTCGGTCCGCGCGGTTGCCGCCGATGGCCGACCGCTTGAATATTTGCTAAAATACAGTCATGGCCAAGAAAGTCGGCAAAGAGGTCATGCGCGTCTTCACCCACCCGGACCTGACCTGGGTGGACCTTAACGAACCCTCGGAAGAAGCGCTGGCCGAACTCAAACGTCGGTATCCTTTCTTCCTGGATATCGATCTTCGCGACTGCCTGCCGCCTTTCCAGCGCCCCAAGCTGCTGGAACGGGAAAAATACATGTTCGTCATCCTGCTTTTCCCGATCTACGACGCCAAGACCGGCACGATATTGTCGGAAGAACTGGACGTCTTCATCGGCAAGGACTTCATCGTGACCAACCATGGCGGCAAGCTGCGGCCGATGGTCGACCTGGCCGCCGGCTACGCCCAGGGCCAGCCCATCTGCCCCGCCGATACGGTCAACTGCCCGGCCAACTGGTTCCACGCCATGCTCTCCCGGCTGCTGACCTCGGTCTTTCCCATGCTGACCCACCTGTCCAACGACCTCAACGCGCTGGAAGCCGGAATGTTCCGCGAAACCCAGGCCGAAACGGTGCGGGACATCCTGCGGGTAAAATCGAACATCGTCGATTTCCGCCGCATCATGCAGGGGCACAAGCATGTCATCGAGAAATTCATGAAGGCGGCGCCGAAGATCCTGGACATGCAGAAGCTGGAGGTCTATTACGAGGACCTGGTCGGGCACACCAAGGAGATCTGGGATTTCCTGGAAACGGACAAGATCGCCATCGATTCCATCTACGACTCCTACATCTCGCTCATCACCTACGAGACCAGCGAGGCCAGCAAGACGCTGACCGCCCTGGCTTTCATCATCTTACCGATGACGCTCGTGGCCGCCATCTGGGCCATGCGGGCCGAGAACATGCCGCTCCTCGGGCTGCCGGGTGATTTCTGGTTCATGCTGGGCAGCGTCTTCCTGGTGATGGCGGTGACGATCGGTTATTTGCGGCGTAAAAAATGGCTCTGACCGGCGCGACGCGCGGCCGTCACGGTTTTCCGGAAAATATAATGGTACAAAAAAAATGCGCCGGGTTGAGCGCATTTTTTGATCTCTTCAGACCTTCTTGACCCGCCGTCCCGCGGGCGTGTCCTCGACGACGAACCCCCGGTCCTTGATGACGTCGCGCAAACGGTCGGACTCGGCGAAATCCTTGCGCTGCCTGGCCTCGTCGCGCCGGGCGATCAGCCCGCGGACATCGTCCGGGACCTCGTCCTCGGCCGCC
>CAYPMU010000175.1:0-2634 GCA_964411975.1 uncultured Gammaproteobacteria bacterium
TACAAGGACGAGCCGGCCAAGCTGTACTACTTGAAATATGGCCAGTTCGTTGTGGCCACGACGCGGCCGGAGACCAAGCTGGGCGACACCGCCGTGGCCGTGAATCCCGCCGACGAGCGCTACAAGGCGATGATCGGCCAGGCCTTCACCGTGGACTTCGGCATCGGGCCGCAGGAGATCCGCGTCATCGGCGACGCGGGCGTGGCCATGGATTTCGGGACCGGCGTCGTCGGCGTCACGCCGGCGCACTCGGCCGTCGACTTCGCCATGGCCGAGAAAAATCTTTTGCCGGTGAAGAAGGTCATCGGCGAGGACGGCAAGATGACCAAGTTGGCCGGGAAATACGCCGGCCTGCCGGTCGTCGAATGCCGCTCCAAGTTCGTGGCCGATCTGGAAAAGTCGGGGCTGTTGGAGAAGGTCGAGGATTTCCAGCACAGCATCTCCATCTGTTACCGCTGCGGCACCGTGGTCGAACCGCTGACCTCGCGCCAGTGGTTCGTCGACGTCGACGTGCCCATCCCCGGACGCGGCAAGAGCCTCAAAATGCTCGCTCTGGAAGCCGTCCGGAGCGGCAAGACGCGCATTTTCCCCGACCGTTTCGAGAAGGTCTATTTTCACTGGATGGAGAACCTGCGCGACTGGTGCGTCTCGCGCCAGATCTGGTTCGGTCATCGCATCCCGGTCTGGTACTGCCAGTCCTGCTACGTCGAGGGCGACGATTCCGGCCGCGCCGGCGTCGGCGGCAAGGAGAAGGGCGATCACGCCGGCCTGGTCGTGGCCGCCGAACGTCCCGAGAAGTGCCCGACTTGCGGGCGGAGCGACCTGGTCCAGGACACCGACACGCTCGACACCTGGTTTTCTTCCGGCACTTGGACGTTCTCGACGCTGGGTTGGCCCGACAAGACTCCGGACCTCAAGCGTTTCCATCCGACCCAGGTGCTGGAGACCGGCTATGACATCCTGTTCTTCTGGATCGCCCGCATGATCCTGATGACCACTTATATCTTGGATGAAGTGCCTTTCGAGAAGGTTTACCTGCACGGGCTGGTGCGCGACGAACAAGGGCGCAAGATGTCCAAGTCCCTCGAGAACATCATCGACCCGCTGGACGTGGCCGAGAAATACGGCACCGACGCTGTGCGCCTGTCGTTGATCATCGGCGGCACGGCCGGCAACGACCTGCGCCTGTCCGAGGACAAGATCGCCTACTTCCGCAATTTCACCAACAAGCTCTGGAACATCTCGCGGTTCATTTTGATGAGCGCGCCGCCGGAGAAGGGGGAGCCGGCCCGGCCGGAACCGCGTACGCTGGCCGACCGTTGGATCCTGGGCCGCCTGGACGAGGTCATCCGCTCGGTGACCCAGGACCTGGAGGACATGAATTTCTCCCGCGCCGGCGAGACGCTGCGCGACTTCACCTGGAGCGAGCTGGCCGACTGGTACCTGGAGATGGCCAAGATCGAGAAGGGGAAAGAGAAGCTGCTGGTCTATCTGCTGGCCCAGGTGCTGAAGCTCTGGCATCCGTTCATGCCGTACGTGACCGAGGAGATCTGGGGCCGGGCTTTTGCCGCCGGCCAGGACGACTTGATCATGGTCGCCGAGTGGCCCAAAGCCGGCAAAGCCGTGGACAAGGACGGACAGGAGGATTTCGCGCTGATCCGGGAGATCGTCGTCGCCATCCGTAATATCAGGGCTAACTACCAAGTCGCGCCGGGCAAGGCCGTCGAGGTCAGCCTGTTCGCCGGGGGCAAGACCGATCTATTGAAGGAACAGGCCGCGCTGATCAGCGGTTTGGCCAAGGTTTCGGAATTACAGATCGCGGCCAAGGGCCAGCCGCCGGAAAAGGCGGCCAGCGCCGTGGCTGGCGGCGTCCAGATCTTCGTGCCGCTCGGTTCGCTCGTGGATTTCGACGCCGAGAAGAAGCGCCTGACCGGCGAACTGACCGAAGCCGAAAAGTACCTGAAGTCCCTCGAAGGCAAGCTGGCTAACAAAGATTTCACGGCGCGCGCGCCGGAAGCCGTGGTCAACGCGGAAAAAGCCAAGCTGTCCGCGCAGAAAGAGAAGGTCGCGAAGCTGAAGGAACAGCTCGGACAACTCGGCTGAAATAATTTTCGGAAAAAAATAACGGCGCCCCGTAGTGCGGCGCCGTTTTTAGTCGGTTTGGTCTTCGTCCGCCTTTTCCGCCTGGTCTTTTGCGTCCTGTTCCAGCCCGGCGGCCACTTCGGGGCTGCCCAGCAGCAGGAAGTAGACGGCGGCCATGAGGCCGTTGAACCAGATGCAGTGGACCGAGAACACCTCGTTCTCGCCGGGACGGAAGAGGGTCATGCAGATCGCCTCGAAAGCGACGATGGCGTGGCCCAGGCACAGCCAGGGGAAGATCTGGCTTTTGCCGAGCCAGACGCGGGCGCAGCTGGCGAACAGCAGCAGCATCGAGATGATGAACCAGACCTGGTGGAAGACCGAATTGAAGGTCACGAGGTCAATGATCGTCTGCATGGTCACCTCCGTGACGGGATGGTGAAGGGTTAAAGGGCAATATCAGACCCTAGCTCCGTCTTTGAGTTAAGTCAACTGGAGCCGCTCGGGGTCGGTCTTCGCCGGTACGCGGGCCGCTCCGGCGGCGGCCCGCTCTAC
>CAYPMU010000176.1:0-2613 GCA_964411975.1 uncultured Gammaproteobacteria bacterium
CTGGCCGCCGGCCGGGAGCCGCCGCTGCTGGTGCTGTCGCTGATCATGGCCGGCCTGGGCCTGGCGCTCATCGGATCGGCCGGCGGCGTGGTGACGATGGTCGCCTGCGCCGCCGTCCACGAGCTCGGCCGCGGTTTCTTCGATCCGGCGCTGGACATCTACACTCAGCGGCGGTCGGACAGTTCCTGGCGGGCGACCTTCGGTTCGCTGCTGTCGCTGCTGCGCACCGCCGGCATCGGCCTGGTCACGCTCCTCCTGTGGGCGCTGACCGTGGACCGGCCCGACGACGCCGGCACCATCGCCGCGGTCTGGCTGGTCTGCGGTCTGATGATCGCCGCGGGCGCCGCCATCCTGTGGCTGCTGCGGCCGCGAAAAAGGCCGTGAACCCGATAAGCGGGACGACGCTCTGACGTCCCGCTTATTTTCTTAAGCCGGACGATTGACAGCCGGATTATCCGTGCTTATACTGGGAACAGTGCCTTTGTCCAAGGCGCGCCGGACGCCCGCAGGGGCGGACCAGATAAGTCTTCACAATTTGGCAGCTTCCGCCGCGAGGCGGGAAAAGCCGAAAAACTGCTATGGCAGAACGGTTTCAAGATCAGGATTTCGTCGAATACGTTGTTAAGAACATCGTCGGGCATCCGGACGACGTCAAGACCGACCGGACCATCGACGAGCGCGGGGTGCTCATCACCCTCCACGTCAACCCGGAGGACATGGGTTACGTGATCGGCCGCCAGGGCCAGACCGCGCGGTCCATCCGGACGCTCCTCAAGATCGTCGGGGCCAAGAATAACGCCCGCGTCAATCTCAAGGTGTACGAACCGGAAGGCAGCCGCCGCCCGCCGCGCCGCGATGAACGCGAGGCTCCCGCCGTCGAAGAACAGGTCATCGATACTTCGGCCGTCGACCTCGAGATCTAACTTCAAACAAAAGACCCCCCGCCAGCGAGCGGGGGGTTTTGAATGCCTTTATTTCTGCCGCGCCGGATCGGCCGGCCTTTTTAGATAAAGGTCTTCGCCGCGGACCTCCAGCTCGTAAGAAGCGACGCCTTTGGTCGCCGGGCCCTTGAGCACCGCGCCGGTTTCCAGGCTGAACTGAGCCCCGTGCCAGGGACAGGCTACTTTGCCGTCGGCGACCAGGCCCTGACAGAGCGGACCGCCCATATGGGCGCAGGTATTGGCTAAAGCCAAGAATTTGCCGCCGGAACGGAAGACGGCCACCTCCTTGCCGCCGACCGTGGCGCAGAACGGCCTGCCTTCGGGGATGTCCTTGACCGCGGCGACGCGCAGATCGCCGGCCGGACCGCCGCCGGAACCAAGGCGGTCTTCCGGGCACAAGAACTTTCTGAGCACTCTCTTTAGAGGGTTTTTCTCCATAATGATGACTTGAACGGATGTCTGACTGCCGTTAATCATAACTCCGACTTCGAGCGGAGTCCATTCGACCGCCATAAATTGGAGTTTTCGCCGCTTGCTGTCATAATTAGGCGGTATGTGGCGAAAAATGCGTCCCCACCTCGCTGTCCTCGCGTCCTTCGCCGTGCTGGCCGCTCTGGCCACGTGGCCGCTGGTCACCAAGATGACCACTCATTTCCCCTCGGCTGACGAGTGGTACGGCGGCGATCCGCACACTTTCATTTGGTTCCTGGACTGGCTGGCCAAGAGCCTGACCGGACAGACGGCGGTCGAACCCGGCCGGATGATCTTCTTTCCCGTCGGCATCGACCCCTGGGCCGGTTATGACGGCCTCCTGATGGCTTTCATCGGGGTGCCCGCCATCCTGGCCGGAGCCGGACCGGTGCTCGCCTATAACCTGGTGATCCTGTTCTGCTTCGTCGCGGCCGCCCTGGCGGCCTATGCCCTGGTGCTGGCGCTGACCAGATCGCTTTACGCCGCCTGGTTCGCCGGCCTGGCTTACGGTTTTTCGACCTACCTGCTGGTCCGCGGCCTGCAGCACCCCAACCTCTGCCTGGTCATGGGCGTCCCCCTGCTTTTCCTGGCTGTCTGGCGCTTCGGCGAAGACCCGAGCCGGAAGAACGCCTGGTGGCTGGCCGGAGCGGTGCTGTTCAACGGGCTGACCTCCTTCTATTATCATGTCGGCGGCCTGGTGTTCCTGGCGGTCGCCGCCGTCCACTACCGCCGCCGGCTGCGCCGTAACTGGCGTGCGGCCCTGCTGGCCGGAGGGCTGGCCGGAGCGGCGGCGTTGCTGCCCGCCCTGCCCGCCCTGCTCTTCCATCAGCCGTCGCTTCAGCCTTTCCCCCTGTCCTTCGTCAGCGACCTGGGCGCCGACCCGGCCAATTTTTTTCTGCCGCATCCGCTGACCAACATCTTGGGCCGTTTCACTCAGCAGGCCTACGACCGTCTCCCGCGGGTCTTCTGGGGCGGATACAACCTTTTTGAGATCACCAGCTACATCGGCCTGCCGCTGCTCGTTCTCCTGGCGGTCTGGTGGCGGCGTCGCCGGAAGATCAGCGCCCCCGCGGCCGGTCTTTGGATCGCCACGACCGTCGTCTTTTTGACGCTGGCCGTCGGGCCGCATCTGCGGCTGGGCGCCTGGCGCGTGCCCATGCCCTTCCTGGCCCTGCGCCAGGTCCTGCCCTTCTCCCTGGTC
>CAYPMU010000177.1:0-2594 GCA_964411975.1 uncultured Gammaproteobacteria bacterium
CCGTTGTCCGGCATCTACGATTTCGCCCTCTTCAGCGAGTGTTCGCTGGTCAAAGGCTACCCCATCAGCTGCCCTTGAAGTCTTCGGATGACCGCTATGGATAAGCAGGAGGCCAAAAAACGGATCAGCCGGCTCCGCCAGGCGATCGACCATCATCGCTATCTTTATCATGTCTTGGACCGGCAGGAGATATCCGAGGCCGCTCTGGATTCGCTCAAGCATGAGTTGCTGCAACTGGAGCGGGAATTTCCCGATCTGGTGACGCCGGATTCGCCGACGCAACGGGTCGGCGCCGCGCCCTGCGCGCCGACGCAGCGCGTGGGCGGCCGGCCGCTGCAAAAGTTCGCCAAGGTCCGCCACCGCGCGCCGATGCTGTCCATCGAGGATGTTTTTTCGTTCGATGAACTCCGGGACTGGCACACGCACATCGGCAAGCTGACCAAGACGCCGATCGACGCCTTTTACTGCGAGGTCAAGATGGACGGACTGGCCGTGTCCCTGGTCTACGAGGACGGCCGTTTGGTCAGCGGCGCCACCCGCGGCGACGGCCGGGTCGGCGAGGACATCACCGCCAACCTGAGGACGGTCGACGCCATTCCGCTGGCGTTGCGGGCGCCGGATGACGCCGAGGTCTCGTCTTTCGTCGGCCATTTTCGCGGCGACCTGGACGCGGCCAGGTTCCGCCCGGCCGTCCGGAGCCTGCGCGGCCGCATCGAGGTGCGGGGCGAGGTCTTCATGACCAAGGAGGTCCTCGAGAAGCTGAACCGCGACCAGGAAGCGGCCGGCCTGCCGCCGTTCGCCAACCCGCGCAATGCCGCCGCCGGCAGCCTCCGCCAGCTCGACCCGGGCGTGACCCGCGCCCGCCGGCTGGATTTCTTCGGCTACGCCCTCATCGCCGACCTCGGTCTGCGGACCCACGAGCAGGCGCACCGGGCCATGCAGCTTCTGGGGGTCAAGACCAATCCGACCTGCCGCCCGGCCCGGTCGCTGGACGAGGTCCAGAAATTCCACGACCACGTCAGGAAGACCAGGGATAAATTGCCTTATTGGACCGACGGCGTGGTGGTCGTGGTCAACCGGGACGCGATCTTCGACGAACTCGGAGTGGTCGGCAAGGCGCCGCGCGGCATCGCCGCCTATAAGTTCCCGGCGGAGCAGGCGACCACGGTCATCGAGGACATCCGCATCCAGGTCGGCCGGACCGGAGCGCTGACGCCGGTGGCGGTGATGCGGCCGGTCCGCGTGGCCGGCACGACCGTGACCCACGCTTCGCTCCACAACATGGACGAGATCGACCGGCTGGACGCGAGGATCGGGGATACGGTGGTCATCGAAAAGGCCGGCGACATCATCCCCAAGGTGGTCAAGGTCGTCACCGAGGCCCGCGGCGGCCGCGAACGGCCTTTCCGTCTGCCGTCGGAGTGTCCGGTCTGCGGCTCCGGGGTCGTGAGACCCGAGGGCGAGGTGGCCTACTATTGCCCCAATAAGCAGTGTTACGCCCAGTCGGCCGAGCGGATCGCCCATTTCGCGGCCGTCGCCGACATGCGGGGCGTCGGCTATCGCATCATCGAGCGTTTCCTCGACGAAGGGCTGATCCGGGACGCCGCCGACCTGTACCGGCTGCGGCCCGAGGACGTGGCCGAGCTCGAGCGTTTCGCCGACAAGTCCGCCGGCAACATCATCAACACCATCCAGTCGCGCCGCCGCCTGCCGCTCGACCGTTTCATCAACGCCCTGGGCATCCGGCACGTCGGCGAAGAGACCGCCCGCGATCTGGCCGGACATTTCCGCGATTTCGCGGCTTTCCGCCGGGCCCGGGCCGAAGACCTGTCACGGGTGGCCAATATCGGACCGGTCGTCGCCGGCAGCATCGCCGCCTTTTTCGCCGACAAGTCGCACGCCGCCCTGGTCGACAAGCTGCTCGAGGTCGTGGCCGTGGAGAAAGGCCGCGCCGCCGCGGCCGGACCGCTGACCGGTCAGACCTTCGTCCTGACCGGCACGCTGAAGAATTTCACCCGCGACCAGGCCAAGGCCCTCATCCGGGCGCGCGGCGGCCAGGTGGCCGAAGCGGTCAGCGGCAAGACCTCCTACGTGGTCGTCGGGGCCGATCCCGGCTCCAAAGCCGACCGGGCGAAGAAGTTGGGCGTGGCCGTATTGAATGAAGACGGTTTTTCGGCTATTTTGAATAAGAAATGATAACCTAAACCGCAGCAGACCGTTATGAAATTGAGCTCAGAACAGGTCGAACACATCGCCAAACTGGCCCATTTGGAACTGTCTCCGGAGGAAAAGGAGCTATTCCAGAGGCAATTATCGTCCATCCTCGAGTATGTCGACGCCCTGGCCAAGGTCGACACGTCCGCCGTCGAGCCGTTGAGCCACGCCTTCGCCCTGGAGAATGTCACCCGTCCGGACGAGGTCCGCGCTGGCGACGAGACGACGCGGCGGCGGCTGATCGGCGAATTTCCGGAAAAGGAAGGCGACTTGCTGAAAGTCCCGGCCGTATTCTCCTAGGTTATGGACATCAATCATCGTTCACTGGTGGAAGTGGCCGCCGGCCTCGTAGTTGACCACCGGGATGTTCCTGCCGATGT
>CAYPMU010000178.1:0-2579 GCA_964411975.1 uncultured Gammaproteobacteria bacterium
CGTCAGGCGGTCGTTTTGGTTCATAATGTTCCTGAGTGCGCCATATTTCCATGCCGCGGGTCCTGCCGCTGCGCACCCCGTAAGTGCTCGCTTCGCTGCGCACTTACGGGGTCCCCGCTACGCGTCACCCGCGGTTTCGGCCCAGGCGACCCGTACAAGAAAGAGGGGGTTGCGCTCGGGCTGCGGGGGCCGCCAAGCATGGCGGCCTGCCCTCGCGAAAGGACGATGAGTCTTCCGCAAGGTGTGCTGCGCACATTTTAGAGGGGGAGCGGGACATGGCGGCAGAAAGTTGATATGATCATGACGCACGAAATCTTCATTAAATAACGCCGTCCATATGCGTAAATACTTCATTTTACCGGCCATTCTGGCCGTTCTGCTGTTCACCGGCCAATCCTGCCTGCCTGACGCGCAGATACGGTCCGACGACCTTAAGGACATGGACGACCAGGCTCCGGCGACGACCCGTCCGCTGCGCCTGCGCACGGAGGACGGCAAGGATGTGGCGGGTAACACCATCCGCAAGACGCATGTCGTCGGCCGCAGCGCCTGTCCGGACGGCATCGGTTCGTTCATCGTCGACCTGGGGCAGGGCATTACCGGATCGTATCGGCTGGTTCCCCGGGACCTGCCCAAATGGCTAAACGTCCGACAGAGGGACGACCGGAAGCCTCTTGGCGGACAAGGCGTGGTGATGGGCCTGGAGTTCAATTGCAACGTCAGCGACCGCTCGACCCATCTCGAGCGCGTCACCGCCGGTTTTACCCTGGATTGCGAAGGGTGCCTGATCGAAGCCGGCACCGGTTGGCGGCACGGCGATCCGGTCGAATTGCCGCTGGAGCTGGATCTGCTGACCCGGGAGGACGCCGCCAAGCGCGGCGAGTAGATCCGGGCGGGACGTCGGCGACGACCGCTCAAAAACCCCGGCCATGGCGGCCGGGGTTTTGTCGGCGGAGAAAAGACGCCGCGCGTCGTTCATTTCGCGATCAGGTCGCCTTTGGCGAAGCCGTCGAGGTCGGCCTGGGGCACTATCAGTACGCTCTTGAGGCCGTAGCCCCGGCGTTTGAAAGCCGCGTCGCTCAGCGGGCGCAGAACGCCGTTCGACACCAGATAGACCGTTTCGGACATGTCGCCCCGGAGCAGCTTGCCGTTCTTCGGCGCGACCGGGTCGCCGGCCGTCCAGTCACTGACGACCTCGGCGGCGAATTCGTGGTCCGGAGTGATGCCCCGCATCTTGGCGACGAAGGGATAGATGCGCCGTTTGACGCCGGCCTTGAAGACGTGGAGTTCGCCGCTGCCGGCGGTCTGGAAGTAGGTGTTCTCCGGCGGTTCGGCGTAGCCGTCCTTGGCCAGCGCGGCCACTTCGGCGTCGGGCACGGTCAGGACCTTCTTGAAGGAGAAGCCGCGCAGTCTGAAGATCTCGCCGGTCAGCGCCTGCAGCTGGCCGTTCTTCGTCAGATAGACCGCCGGCGCCGCGTCGCTCTTGAGCAGCGTGCCGTCCCGGGGCGGCAGGGCGATGCCGTCGGGCCAGCCGCTGGCAATGCTCATCTCGAACCAGTAGTCGGGCGTGATGCCGCGCTGTTTGGCCACGAAGGGGAAGATCGGGTGTTTGGACCCGTTCTTGAACACGTACAGCTCCTTGCCGACGGCGAACCAGGTGACTTCGCGCGGCGTGGCCGGCGGACCGAGCGGGATCGAGGCGATCTCGGCGTCGGTCGAGAGTGTCACGACGTCCTTGGTCTTATAACGGTTATTCTTGAACAGTTCGGCGGTGAGCGGCAGGCGGCGAGCCTCGCTGACCACGTAGATGCCGTCGGTCGACGGTCCTTTGACCAGCGTGCCGTTCTTAGGCGCCACGTAACCCTGCTTGGGGTAGAGCGGGACCTCGCCGGCGGGGATGATCTGGACGCGCTTGGCGGCGTCGTGCTGCTTCAGGGTGAAGTCGCTGTAGCGCTTCAAAACGCCCCGGTCCACGAGGTAGACGACGGAGTCGTCCTGGCCGCGCAACACCGTGCCGTCGGACGGCGTCAGCTGCGGCCCCTCGGCGAACAGGGCGGCGTCGGCGGGTGAGATGGGCATGATCAGCGCCGGGTCGAGTTTTCGCTGGGTCAGCACGAAACTTGAAGCTGGATGCTTGACGCCGTCCAGGAAGACGTAGAAGGCGCCGTTCAGAGAGATGACCGTTCCATCCTCCGGGCCGTAGGTCGGACCAAGCGGATAGGCGGCGAGTTCCGTCGGCGAGGCGGCCATGGCCCCGCCCAAACCGAGACCGCGGGCCGCGGCGACGAAGGCGGGCACGCGCCGCAGCTGGCCGTCGGCGATGACGTAGACGGTCGAGTCCGCCGTCGAGCGGAGGAGCGCGCCGTTCGGGTACTTGAACCAGGAGGTGAAGAACCTCCAGAAATTATAGTTGCCGTTGAAGACGTGCGGCGTGTAGCGGTAGAGCGCGGCCGTGGCCAGGTTCCCGATGGTGACCGGCTGCGCCGCCGGGATGCCCTCAAAGTCGCCGAGCGTGTTGCTGATCATGACCGTTTCGCCGACCTTGATCTCACGCCACTCGAGGTCGAGTGGTTTGATCA